>JALSSE010000427.1 GCA_026984415.1 Hydrogenothermaceae bacterium
CAATAAGTTTTTTAGCTGTCTGGGGGTGGGGAGCTCCTTTTATCATTGCAACTGCATTTGGTATAAATAAAGTTCCTATCCGATTTGCTTTCTGGTCTGGGATAACCATTTTTACTGGGTAGCCTTCATCTATCATTGAAAATGCATCATCTGTGTCAACAAAGCCAAACTTAACCTTTCCAATGGCTACCCACCTTGCCACTTCTCCGTTTGATGAAGCAAGTTTTAACCCGTTTTCTTTGGCTTTATTTAAAAACTCTTTAGCCTTTTCATCTCCCAATATCACAAACAAAGATGCTATATGAAATGATGTTGTTCCAAACAATGGATTTGCAAGGGAAAACTGACCTTTCCATTTAGAATTCAGGTAGTCATTTATACTTTCTGGAAAGTCTTTTTTTACAAGGTCTGTGTTAACAAGTAAAACCCTTAGCCTTCCAGAAAAACCTGTCCAGTAGCCTTCTGGGTCTTTAAATTTAGGAGGTATTTTTTTTGCATTTGGAGAAATGTAAGGCTGTAGAATGCCTTTTCTTTTTAATATCTCTACTCTTAAAACATCGTTAGACCAGAAAACATCACATTTTGGGTTGTCCTTTTCTGCAATAAGTCTGTTTACAAGTCCTGTTGACTTGGTTTCTTCTGTATCAAAGACCATTTTTACTTTTATGCCAGTTCCCTTTTCAAAAGCCTTTAAAACAGGTTCAGAAAAAACCTGGTCTGTTGATGTATAAACTACCACTTCATTCTGGGCTTTCTTCTCACAGCTTATGAAGAAAACAGCTATTAAAACCAGTAAAAATTTTAGATATCTCATTTTTCTATCTCTCTAACTGTTAAATCATCAAACTCTGATGAAGCATCTGCTTTCGTCCACAGACCAATAAAACCTTCATTTTTAAAAATTTTTGTTTTGTATTTAATCTTTAACTTTCCATCAAAGTAGCATCTTATCTCATTTCCTTTATTAACTACTCTTATTTTATGCCACTTTTTCGGGTCTGCGTAAAAATCTATTGATTTTAATAATCTTCTGTGGACGTTTTTCACATAGTAAAGGTTAAAGTTATCTTCCAGAGGGTTCCACCTTACTACGTAGTAGTTGTCTTTGTCTTTTGCTCTCCACAGAATTCCTCCTCCCTGGTCTTCTCTACCTTTTACAGCTTTAATCCATACAGATACATCTACATTCTTGTATTTTTGTTTTGTGTATATAAAGGTATTAAACGTTGAACCTCTGTTTGTTTTTGGGTCTGGTATTACGAATAAAGCTTTTCCTCCTGACGGTGCTGTTTTATCACTTACGATTTTCCAGATAGCAACTTTACCTCTGTCTCCAGTTTCAGCTGGGACAAAACCTTCTAAATCTTTCTCTGTGTTAAAATTAAATATCAAACATTCTTGGGAAAATACTGTTAACGGAAGAAAAATTAAAAATAAAAGGGATATCTTTGAAATTTTGTTTAGCATGATTTATCACCAAATTTGTATTTTTTAATTATTATAAATCAGGATTATAAAGATTTTAAAGAATGAAGATAGGAAGTGATAGGTAACTGAAAATAGCATAAAAATAAAAAAAGGAGCATTACGCTCCCTTTTATTACTGTCTCATTAATTCTCTAAACCAGATATGTTTATCTACTGCTTCAGGACCCTGTCCTAAAATTCCCAACCAGCTTACAAAGTCAGGAATCCAGTCTAAAACAATGTAAGATACTGTAAAAATTATGTAACCAATCCAGAATAACATCCACCATGTAGGAACTTCGTCTGTAACATAAGTAATCTTGTCTACTGCTTTTGTATTGTCTAAATGACTAGCCATTATTTGACCCTCCTTTTTCAGCTTGTTCTATTTTTTCGTGGAGCTCTAAAATATCGTACTTAGGAGCTTCAATATCTTTAAAATCTCCTTTTAAATAAGAATAGATAAATAGGAATAACCATCCTGTTAAAGCAATAACATAAGTTATAACTTCAACTAAAAATCCTTTCAACTCAAACCCTGCTTCTAAGTAAGCTACAGTTCTTGTTGCAATAATTGTCCCAACTACAAATAAGAAAATAAAGAGAGTTAAAAGTGTTACTAACTTCTGATTAATTCTCAACTTAAACACCTCCTGTGTTGAGGATAAAAGGGGAATTAATCCCCTTCAAATTATTTTAACGCCCATTCCTTTGTTGGCTTAACTTCCCATGTTCCTAACCACTGGAGGTAAACAAGCATTCCAATTCCTCTTTCATTTGGAACAATGTTTCCTTTTTCATCTTTTTCAAAGAACCAAGGATAACCAGGCATATTTGTTCCCGGTGAAGTTGAAGCTGGGTTATATAAGTGTGCAACTTGCCAATCAATATCATGTACAGCTGCTTCCCTTATTAAATCAGGTCCAATCCTTTTTGTTCCCCAGAGAACAGGAGCCTGTAATTCATTCTGGAATTCGGAAGGATATGAAACTGTATTTGATACCCCAGGAATACCAAATCTGAGTGTTTCATTTGAAACAGGTCTTACATCCTGAGAATGACAGTTCCAGCAACCTTCTGCAACATACCAGTGGTGACCTACTCTCAAAGCTTTTGCAAAACTTTCTTCATTAACTTCTCCGTAGTATTTTTTAAATTGTTCAGGATAGTATCTTGCAATTTTCTCAAAATCAGCCCAACCTGATAAGTTTTGAGCTTTAGCTTCTGCAGCCAAATCAGTTACTTTTTTCATAGGTACATCTTTTAAAACAAACATAGGCAAAGCCCATGATACAAAGTCAGCGAACAGGAAGAATATAACTCCTGCCACTAATGCAACAAATGAGAATCTTTCCATTTTACCCATAATCAAATACCTCCCTTAAACCGTTTCTTTCAGCTCTGCAGAAAGTCCTTTTCCAGCAGTAGCTGTTTTCCAGAAGTTAACTGCATACATTAACAATCCAGTAATCATCATAATTCCAAGTACACTTCTGAAGTACCAGAACGGTTTAGAGAAGTTTACAGAATCAATCCATGGGTTTAATCCAATCCAATCAAATCCAACAACTAATCCACCAGCCGTTAATTCAATAAACATTGAAAGAACACCAATCATTAATAACCAGTAAGCACCTTCTGATAATCCTTTTGAATACATAGTCTCTTTATTAAACAATTTAGGCCATACGTACTCTGCCATTCCAAGAACCCAAAGTCCAAATGTACCAAACATTATGAGATGGGCATGTCCAGTAACCCAGTCAGTAAAGTGGATTACTTTTTGGAATGTTAATGTAACGTGGAAAGCACACTGGAAGCAAGTAATCCAGTAGAAGATAGCCCCTGTGTACATATATCTCAGTGGAATGTTGTATTTTAACTGTTCTCCAGAACCTTTCAATGTCATCATAAAGTTGATTAAAACTGAAGTAACTGCAAACTCAATAGCAACTGTTGCAAATACAGCTGAATATTGTGCAAACATTGGAATTGGTGACCATAAGAAGTGGTGAACACCATTCATAGGGTAGAAGAATGCTAATCCCCAGAATCCAAGTAAAGATAAACCGTGTGACCACATTGGTTTTTTCATAATAACTGGTACGAAGTAATACATTAATCCCCATGCAACTGGAGTAACGTATAATCCAACAAGGTCATGGATAAATGTAGACTGAACAGCTCCAGCTCCAGAGCCTGCAGACCAGAATCTTGGAATGAAATTACCCATGAAAACAACAAGTGGAGTCCAAACTAACATTGCAGATATATACCAACCTGAAACATATAAAGGACCTCTTTGTGAAGCTTTCATAATTGGAGCTGCAAACTGGATAAGGTGTAATAACAACCAAGCAACAATAACTGGGTCAATCCACCAAGGAGTTTCACCCCATTCAACGTTATCAGCTTGACCTAAGAAAAGAATAGCAACAACTGTAATTAAAACAGCTGCCTGTAAACCAATCCACATTAACCATCCAAGAGCATCACTTAAAACTCTGTATCCAGTAAACCTTGGAACAGCCCAGTAAAGTAAACCAGCAAACATATTAACCAAAAATCCATAAGCAGCACCTGCTGTGTGAATCATTCTAACCCTTCCTGGAGATAAAAACTCAATTCCAGGGAAAGGATAAATTCCATCTAATTGTAAAGAGTATAAAAATCCCATTAAAGCAACAATTATAAAGAACAGTAAACCCATCGCCACATGGGCTTTTACAAGTCCATAATTTACTAAATTTGTTAATTCTTGATTATTTGCCATCTCTCATTTCCCTCCTTATTTTTTACCCTGATTCATTAAGTAAGCTATGTAAGAAACGAGATGCCATCTATCTTCTTCAGATAAGAACCCAAATGCTGGCATTGGAGAACCTTCAAGTCCAACAGTCAACACTCTAAATGTATCTTCAGGTTTAGGTCCAGCACTTCTTACAGGATATGTTAAATTTGTAGGAGGAACTGGCAATGTTGCAGCAGCAGCACCATCTCCTTTTCCTGTATCTCCATGGCAACCATTACATCCATTCATAGCGTATAACTCTTTCCCTTTCTTAATAGATTCTGGAGTTCCAAAATAATCAGGTACTTTTTCTATTTTTTTGTATACAGACACACCTGGCTTTTCTTTTTTCCATCTGTCAGAGAATGTTTTAATGTAAGCAATAACAGCCCTCTTTTGTATTTCTGGAACAAGATGGAATGAAGGCATTGCAGTTTGAGGAATTCCCCAGTTTAGAATATGCATTAAATCTTCATCTGTAGGTAGTGTTCCCTCAGGAGTAGATTTCCATCTGAAAATAGCCGTTTTAAAGTTAGGCGGCTTGTTTTTGAAGAAAGGAGCAGCCATACTATTTCCGTCCCCTTCTGGACCGTGACATCCTACGCAGTACTTGTTAAATACTTTCCTTCCTTGTTCTTCCATAGCAGTTAAATTAGTAGATTTTTTAGCCTGTGCAGGTTTTGACGAGTAAACGTGCATCAAACCATAAATGAAAACTGCAGGAACAAAGAAGAACAACAACCATTTGACGGTCGAGTTTTCTCCCATAAGAATAACCTCCAAAAAATTTTTTATCCATAAAGTCAGCATAAATTCTATATTACTGACATTTATTTAAGCAATAATTAAATTTAATGTTAAATTATCAACAAATTAACATTACAGAAATATAATTTTATACTTTAAGTATATTAATTAATTTTTTATAAAGCAAGTACTAATTAACCTTTTTGGAATAGGAACCAACCACTTAATTCTTCATCGCATTTTATTACAAGTTTCTTATAAAAGAGAACTTTTTTAATATCTATATAAACGTTATTGTAAAGGAAAAAATTGTTAAGGTGTTTATTGATATAAATAGTAAGTTCATCCTTTGTAATTTTTTCAAATTCTTCTTCGTTTTTTACAGGTTCTTTAAGCCATTTAGTTTTAAAATCATAACAGGAAGAGAAACGCCCTTCTTCCCTATGAATAAAATCAATCATCAAAATGTCTGTTCTTCTTTCTTTAATCAGATTTGGTCCAATCTTAACAGCCATTTTTCTCCCCATTTATAAAATTGATTTTAATCTTTCTTTTATATCATAAAAAGTTTCATATTCAAAGTATGCTATACCTTCTTTAGACAACTCTCTGGCAAGGTAATCCCTTGCAAAAATAATGTCTGATATTTTTGAGGGAACTATATCTGTAATACTGTCCCCTATATAAATCACTTTATCGTAAAACTCTCTATACTTTCTTATTACTGATGATTTACACATTCCACAATCATCATTGCAAAATGAATCACACCAGTAAAAAAATTTAACTTTTATAAACTTCCCTGAAAAATCAGCCTGATTGGAATAAACTTTTGTTATTAAATCAAGGTACGGTTTTAAAATTGGATAAATATAGAAATCAAGCCCACCACTTAAAACAATAAAGGGAATATGCCTCTCTTTTAGAAAATAGAGAAACTCCTTAAACCCGTCTCTTATTTTTATATTTTCAAGACACCATTTTATAATTTCATCTTTCTTTGAAGAAGGTATTAATGAAAAAAGCTGTGAAACACCTTCACTAATGGTAATCTCCTTACTGAATATTTTATCTCTGATTTCTTTCCATTCAGACGTGGCAAATATAGACATAATAGACATAATAACATCCTGCTCTGTAATAGTACCATCAAAGTCAGAAAATACTATGTATTTCATTTATTTTTCCATTTTTCAAGTGCCACTTTTAATTCTTCACTTGCCGCAGCACATTCCTCTACCAAAACCCCTGAAACTGTACAGTCAATAATATCTCTAAATGCTTTAGCACCAGCAGTACTTCCCATAGGATGAAGATGAACAGAATGACCAGCATTTATTACAACATTTGTACCAAAATCTTTAAAAATTTTAGGCACTAAAGATGGATTAATACCTTCTGACGGAACAGGAAAAGATGGTTTGATATTTTCTAAATTTTCTTTTAAAGACTCTGTTATCTCCATTATTTTATGATGGGTTAAAGAAAGATTGCCGTAAGGTGAAGGGAAAAGGACAAGGTCAGCACCTGCAATTCTCATTAATTTTCCAAGTAAAATAGATGCTTCAATCCCAATAGTTTCTGACTGGAAAACAGCCCCTGAAAAAGATGGATAAGCAACGAAAACCGCATCAACTTCTTCAGACAACCTCTGTAAAATATCAAATCCATAAGGAAGAACATTTATTAAAAATGCTTTACATCCTGCTTCTGTCCCCCTTTTCGCTTTTTCTATCATTTCATCAACATGTCCTGTAAGATTGGCAACGTATAAAGTTTTTCTTCCTGTTATTTTTTCAGCTTCTTCTGATTTTTTCACACAGGATTCTATCCTTTTTTCAAAAGGGGCTAAACTATCATCAAAAAAAGCTTCGTCATCTTTTACAAAATCAACTCCACCAACTGCCTGTTTATAAAATTCTTCTGCAAATTCTTCTGTATTTAGACCAAAACATGTCTGGAATGTGCTCATTAATAAAGGTTCGTGGTGAATTCCTAATAAATTTCTAACCCCATCTATACCGTACCCTGGACCTTGAAAGTGGTCTAAAAAAGCAGGATGGAAATCTAAATCAATTAACTTAATGTTTCTTTCAAGGGAAAGTTTACCAAAAATAATTGTGAGAATTGAAGGAATATCGTGGTTAAAAAGGATAACAGGATAACCAATTTTTATAACAGCTTTAAATTTTTTTGAATCTGAATCTTTAAAATCGTAAAAATCAACAATTCTACTTTTATATTTTTCTAATTTTTCTTTTAAATCTGGAGGATAAGTCTCAAAGTTTCCAACTAAAGAATTTACCGCTATTTCTTCAGCTTTTTTTTCTATATTAAAAGGTTTATCTGCTGTTATTAAATAAGTAGCATCAATATAGTTCATTTAA
>JALSSE010000428.1 GCA_026984415.1 Hydrogenothermaceae bacterium
AGTAAATAATAACTTTGTTTCTTCACTGTATTTTGAGGAAGGAAAGGTAAAAATTAAAGATATGGAAATGATAAAAGCACTTGATATATGGGAAGAAGACGCAGAAATAGAAATACCTATTATAGAAAACTACTTTGATTTAGATAAACTTGCTGAAGAAGCTGGAAAAGCAATAAATACAAAAGTTCCGGGAATACTTATTAAAAATCACGGGATTTACAGCTGGGGACGAAATGAATTTGAAGCAAAAAGACATATTGAAGCGTTTGAATTTATGTTTGAACTGATGAAAAATCTAATACTCTTTAAGGGTAGTAAAATATAAATGAAAAATTTAAATGAACTATTTAAACCTGAAAATATATACTACAAAGGAAACACAGAACCTATTGTTTATTTAACAAATAACTCTAAAAAAGTAAAACCAAATTCTGCTTTTTTTGCAATAAAAGGAACAAAATTTGACGGTCATAAATTTTTAGATGATGCAGTTTCAAAAGGTGCAAATACTTTAATTGTTCAAGACAAAGAAACAGCGTACAGACTAAAAAGAAGTTATCCATTTTTAAATATTATACTTACAGACAACACGAGGAAAGTACAGGCTGAAGCTGCATCAAAATTTTTTGATGAACCTTCTAAAAAACTTAAAGTTATTGGCGTAACAGGGACTAATGGAAAAACTACAACAGCAAATCTGATTTCACAATATTTAGAATTAAACGATAAAAACTGCGGTATAATCGGTACAATTTCATACAGATTTAAAGACAAAATCTTCTCTGCTGGAAGGACAACACCTGATTCAATAGAGTGGAATTATTTGTTAAAAAAAATGAAAGATTTAAAAGCAGATTATGTTGTATCTGAAATTTCTTCCCATGCAGTTGACCAGTACAGAATTTATGGAACAAAATTTACTGGAGGAATTTTTACAAATCTTACACAGGACCATTTAGACTACCATTTAACAATGGAAAACTACTTTAAATCTAAAATGAGATTTTTTGATTACATTTATGAAACAAATAAAAACGCAGTTTTTTCTATAAATACAGATGACGAATACGGAAAAAGAATTTATGAAAAATACAAAGACAAAATAAATATTATTTCTTATGGGAGAGAAAAAGCAGAATTCAAGATATTAGAAACGAACAGTGATATAAAAGGTGTTAGTTTCAAATTTGAGTACAAAGGCAGAGTTCGGAAAGTTTTTTCATCTTTAAGGGGAGATTTTAATATCTTTAACATTGCAGCGTCTTTATCCTTTTTGCTAAAACACGGTTTAGATGAAGAATTTTTAATAGAAGCAACATCAAAACTAAAACCTATCAGAGGCAGATTTGAGATATTAGAAGGGGAAGATTTTTTAGTTGTTAACGACTATGCCCATACCCCTGATGCCCTTGAAAATATACTGCTTTCTTTAAATAAAATTAAAAAAAGAAGAATAATAGCCGTTTTTGGTGCAGGTGGAGACAGGGATAAAACAAAAAGACCAGTTATGGGAAGAATAGCTGAAGAACTTTCAGATATAATTATACTCACATCT
>JALSSE010000429.1 GCA_026984415.1 Hydrogenothermaceae bacterium
GATAAAATGCAGGAGAATTTATATCACCTGTGTACTTTATTAAAACCGTTGCTATTAAAGGAGCTGTACCTCCGAACAGTGCAAATGGAAGGTTATAGCCTATAGAATACCCACTATTCCTTATTTTTGTAGGAAAAATCTCAACTAAAGTTGTAGGTAGAATAGCCATAAATCCGGCAACAATTACAGCAAAGATAACCTGTGCCAATAGAGCTTTTCCAACAGAACCAGATGACAGTAAGATAAATAAAGGATATGCAAGAACAAATACAGAGAATGTTGAAAAAACAATCAGAGGTTTTCTTCCTATCTGGTCTGAAAGTAAACCAAAAAATGGAATTAAAACCGCTAAAACTATCATAGAAATTGTGTTTACCGTTAATGCTTCAGCCCTTTCTAAGTGGGCAAACTTAATCATATGGGTAGCAAGATAAACAAATAATGTATAAAAACCTACAGCCTGAAATGTACTTAGTCCAAAGGTCTCTAAAAACTCACGGGGAGCTTTTTTGAACACATCTATAATCGGATTTTTATCTATTTCTTTCTTTTCTTCAAGCTCTTTAAATTTAGGTGTTTCTTTAATATTTCTCCTGACATAATAACCTATAAATCCCAGTATAATCCCTGAAAAGAAAGGAATTCTCCATCCCCAGCTTTTGAAACTTTCTGGGTCTAAAATTCCTGAAATAAAAGCAACAGAACCAGAACCTAATAAAATTCCAACTACAGCACCTAAAATAGCAATACTACCAAAAAAACCTCTCCTGTACCTTGGGGCATGTTCAACAACAAAAGAAACAGAAGTTGTATACTCACCACCGACAGATAGACCCTGTAAAAGTTTTAATACAAATAAAAGTACAGGAGCTAAAATACCAATCTGGTAATAAGTAGGTAGCAAACCTATTGTTGTTGTTGCTATAGCCATTAAAATTATTGAAATGGTAAGGGCTTTTTTTCTTCCTAATTTGTCCCCTAAATAACCAAAAAGAATAGCCCCAACAGGTCTCATAACAAATCCAACAGCAAAAACTGCAAATGCCTTTATAAGTGAAGCCAATTCATCTTCAGAAGGAAAAAATAACTCTCCAATTAACCCAGCTAAATAAGCATAAACAACAAAGTCGTACCACTCAAGAATGTTTCCTACCATTCCAGCAAATAATGTTTTAGAATGGCTTTTAACAGCTTTTACAGGCAATTTTTCACCTCAGTAAAGAAGTTTTAAACATTTTATTATAAATCTTAAGAAAAATAGTTTAAAGTTTTTTAAGGTAACATTCAGGTAACATTTAGTTTGTATATTTATTAAGTAGTGGAGGATTAAATTGAAAATATTAAAAATCATCATCTTAATTTTAGCTGTGTTTTTAATTAATTCATACAGCGGAGAAAAACAGGAAAATACAGCAAAAGAAATAAAAATTCTTCTAAAGAAAATAAAATCAGCACCTCCTGAAGAAAAATACAAATATATGAATGAGCTAAAAAAAATCATACGTAAACTCCATAAAAAAGAAAGAGAAAAATTAATAAAAGAATTATT
>JALSSE010000430.1 GCA_026984415.1 Hydrogenothermaceae bacterium
TTGCTTTTTTTGCCTCTTCTGCCAATTGTTTTGCTGTTTTTATGTCTGATACTCCATCTATTTCATAAATAAGTGTTGCTATAGGCAATCTTTCTAACTTTCCTTTGTATTTTTTCTGTACCTCTTCCATTTTTTTCTTTAGTTTTTCAAGTTGTAATTTTGCTTCTTCAATTTTTCCGTGGTAGAGCAATGTAAGAATTTTTTGACCAGCTATAAAAGCATCAATTGCTTCCTGTATAACTTTTTCTTGTTCTTTAGCTTTCTGTTTTTCTAATGAACGTTTTCCTGAGCTTTCAATTAACTGCTGGGCTTTACTTTTGTGTTCATTTTTCTGTTCAGCAAAAGACAATCCTGAAATTGCTATCAAACCTGCCAAAACCATACTTAAAAATTTTTTCATCTTTTCTAACCTCCTTTTTTTTCATTTTTTAATTGTTCTAACATCTGTTTTAAAAGATTAATTGCTTCTTCCTTTGTAACCTCAATAGAAATGGTACTTGTGTTGAAAAATAGTTTCCTATCTTCAGGGAGCTGTTTTACCAGCTCCATAGTAAATTCAATTTCTTCTTTTCTTTTTTCCTCCATGATTTGCCCCTGATTATTTTTTAGAAGTTGCTTCTTTTTGTCCTAATTCTCTTGTTTTCTGTAAAAGCTCTTCTGTTTTGTTATACGCTTCTACAATAGCCTGTTCTAAATCTCTTCTTAATACTTGAAGTGCTGCTATCTCTTTAGCAACTTGTGTTAATGCTTCTTCGTGGTTTAACTCTGCTGATATTCCAGAACCGATACTTACAATTACTTTCTCTGGGTTTTCAATTTTTGCTTCTATCTGTACACCAGAGCCAATAGGTACTAAAATTTCCTTTCCTTTACCTAAATCTTTTAAGTTGTTTAGTGTTGAAATAACAGCTCTCAAATTTGCAATACTCTGGTCTACAACAGATATTTCTGCCCTTAATGCTTCAATCTGTGCCATGTATCCCCTTAACTCCTTGTTTAACTCCTCCATACTTTGATTTTTTGTTTTTGTGTTTTTTGTTGCCATGGTGCTTACCTCCGTTTATTTTATTTTTTAACCTTTTTCATTTTAAAAAGTCAGGGGGAAATCCCCCTAAAAGCTATGGGTGTTTTATGTTTTTTCTCTTCCACCCTGCCCCCTATTTTTTTATCTCAATCCATCCTGTTGTCTGTTTTTCTTTTGGAGAATAAATTACGTATCTTGGTCTTATATCTATTTTCAAATCTTTGATGAGTTTTTCTCTTACTTCTTTTATCTTCCAGAAAAAGAGAAGTTTTCCTTTGAACTTTACTTCTGTCCACAGACCTATTCTTAAAGGAATTTCCCATTTTTTTAAATCGTCAATTAGAGGCTCGTAAAATTGTTTAGCAAATGGATGTTCTTTAAGTAAAGAGTGTTCCATTTTTGCCAGAGCTTCTGCATATGAATGCGCTGCAGCTTTTATTTTTTCAATATTAGGTGAATTTATTTCTAAATCTACTATACCTTTAAAAACTTCTGTTTTAAAACCTTTAACATCTATC
>JALSSE010000431.1 GCA_026984415.1 Hydrogenothermaceae bacterium
TATCCTGTAGATAATGAAAAAAAGATTATAAGAATGGGTGTTGCTAAAGATGGGGCTTTGACTTTTGTTATATAATCACCCTGCAAACTCCTTCAGTAGCTATAGTCTCATCAGAGGGTCAGTTATCTGGTAGTTTTTGTTCTTTGTTTCAATTAAATCTTTTGTCAGGAGAGATTTTACAGCCTTCTGGATACCACCGATAGAAAAACCAGAATTTTTTTAGGCTCTTTTGAATTATATACACAAAATTTGGATATATATTCTTTCTCTTACGATTTTGCAAAATGTTTTCACTTACAAGACCAAAAGTAAATTTTAATATTATTCCCTTGGAATTATTCTTTTGGAATAATTTAATAATTAGGTTTTGAAAAAAATTTAATCAATATTTTTAGCAAATCAGATGAGCACAAGATTTACAGTTCTCCTGCGTACTTTAATACTATTTTTATAAAAGATTTGTTGTAGTAGTTTCCTTTTTCAATCAGCTCATTTATTAAAGGTTTAACCTCTTTTAAAATTCCCATCTTTTTGGCTTTTATTAATATTCCAATTGTTCCAGATATTTTCAAACCCTTTTCTTTGGCGATTTTTCTTCCAATTTTTTCGTCTAATAGTAATAAATCAGCAGATATTTCTATTGATAGTGCTATAGCTTCAGCCTCACCTCTATCTAAATTCTTTTCTAATTCCCTTATTAAATTTTTGTTTCTGATTTTAAGAATTTTTATCCAGTTATTATCCAAAATATCTATATAGTATTTATTTTTTCCTTCTTCTAATTCTTGATAAACAGCTTCAGGAATAATGATTTTTTTATAGATTTTTTCTAAAACATCCAATCTGTCTAATTTAATAAAGGATAAGATTGGAGTTGTATCCGATACAACCTTAGGCATTCTCTATATCTTCTAAGAGTTCTTTTTCTGTATCTGGTTCTATCTGAACCTTATATTTACCAAGTAAACTTAAAAACTCAACACGGGAAATACCCAAAAGCTTTGCAGCTTTGCCAGAGGATATTTTCCCAAGTTCATATAATTTAACTAAAGCTGCTGTTTTTACTTCATTTTCATTTAATTTTAGTTCATCAGGAACTTCTACTATGACTTTCATAACAGCTCTCCTGAAGCTACTATACAAATTTTTATCTCTTAAATAAAGATGTGTCTTATGGAGAATTTTACCATAGAGCAAAACCTTTATCCTTAGAGAGATATGTAGTGCAAAAGTATCAAGACAGCCTAAAAAATCAACATGCTTTAATTAATCTTAACACCTTTATTTAGTCAGGTGAGTGCAATATGGCTCAAATTACAGACTCTTAGGGAAACTTTTATACATTAATGTCGCAATACCTCATTAAATTAGGTAAGTGCAACACCTACCATTAAAATACTGATTTTTCTTAATTTCGCCAAATTCCTATCTTAATATTGTCTCAATTATAAAGTTTAGATTTATGTGGTTTCCCGACAATTTTATGATTTATATCATATTGTATTTTTATACAGAATTTTTAAATCAATCCTGTCTGACAAA
>JALSSE010000432.1 GCA_026984415.1 Hydrogenothermaceae bacterium
TTGCTATTCTTGGTGTTCCCCGTGACCTTTTTGCGATTTCCAAAGCTCCTCCTTCATCTACAGGTATGTTTAAAATTTTTCCAGTTCTTATAATTACTTTTTTTAGTGTTTCCACATTGTAATAATCAAAATTTAATATAATTCCAAATCTGGATAATAAAGGTGATGTTAAAAGCCCAGTTCTTGTTGTTGCACCTATAAGTGTAAATTTAGGAACGTTTAATCTTATAGATTTGGAAGATTGACCTTTTCCTAATAGTATATCTATTTTAAAATCTTCCATTGCTGGATAAAGCGCCTCTTCTACTGCTGGGTTTAATCTATGAATTTCATCTATAAAAAGTATATCTCCCTCTTCTAAAGAAGTTAAAATACCTGCTATATCTCCTTTTTTTTCTAAAACTGGTCCTGAAGTAATAGTGATATTTACAGACAACTCTTTTGCAATTATGTTAGCAAGTGTTGTTTTCCCAAGACCTGGTGGTCCACTGAGTAATACATGGTCTAAAACCTGTGACTTTTTTTTAGCAGCTTTTATAAAAATTTCTATCTGTTGTTTTACTTTTTCCTGTCCAATATAATCTTTCAGTTCAATAGGTCTTACTGTTATGTCAAATTTCTCTTCTAAATTTTCATTAAAAACATTCATACCAAAACTCTTTTAGCTATAAAATTCAAAGAGGATTTAGTTAAATCTTCATAATAAACTTTCTGTTTTATCTCAAGCTCATATAAATCTTTTATCAAATTTATCAGCTCCTCTTTAGAAAAATAGGCTGATAATTTTTGTATAGAAGCCTTTTGGGGAGGATAAGATATTTTCATCTGGGAAAAAATAGCTTCAGGGGTTTTTCCCTGTTCTAATAGAGTTTTATACATTAACAATTTATTTGCCTGAGTTAATATTAAAGATTGAATTTCAAATGGATGGTGGGAAGTTTCAATTAAGTTCTTAAATATTTTAACTGCATTTTTATCCTTTTTAAAAAATCTATCAATAAAGGCAAAAACATTTTCCTCAATTTTTGGAATAACAACCGCATCAATATCTTCTTTTGTAATGTTCTCTTTGTCCTTTGCGTAAATTAGTAGTTTTTCAATTTCCTGTTTTGCATAATAGAGATTATTTTTTAATTTTGAAAAAAGATAACGCAGAGTTTCATCATCAATTTTTTTCCCTTCTTTTTCAATTTTTTTCTTTATTGATGTTGCAAAGGCCGATGGTGTTAAAGAAGGAGAATTTATAATCTCAACAACCTTTGTTAAAGATTTAAAAGGTTCTTTTGAAAGAATTTTATCTTTTAAAGAAACAAGAATAATCCTGTCAGGTAGATTAAGATTTTCAATAAATTTAACAAAATCTTTATAATTGTCTTTTCCTAAATTTGATACGAAAGAATCAACATTCCATAAAATAACAACATTTCCATTTGAAAAAAGGGAAGAACTTCCAAATATCTCTTTTAGTTCTTTAAAAGATGTTTCATCTCCCCATAAAAAATGAACATCTCCATTTACAGATTCTTTTATTTTATCAACAAATTGCTTTTTTAAAAGGTTTTCTTTTCCATAAATAAAAATTTTAGGTGATAAGTTATTTATATTAAAGTTCTTTATAATCTTTATTATGTTCTGTTCTGTATTTGCTATTTTTGCCATGATTCTTCACTACTTAAAAGAGAAAATACCCTTAATCTAACTAAATGGGCAAGCTCTTCAAGGGCATATCTCCTTTCAAAATCAGCCCTTAAACCTGCCCCAACATACTGGGTAGTTTCTTTTATTTTTGTTTTAAAAATAGTCTTTCCCTCTTTGTTTTCAACTGCAAAATCCATATCAATTTTCATTTTAAAAATATTAGCCCTTTGAGCCTGTGAATAACCTATTGGTTCAAACTTGATAGATTTAACATCTGCTACAATATATTTCTCTGTTTTTTCTGAACATTCTAATTTATTCTTTGAAGATAAAACAGCCTCTGAAATGTTCCTTGTTAAAACATCAAGGGCTGTAGCTTCGGAAGTAGATATATTTACAGATTTTATACAGTAAACTTCAGCATTTTTCTTTCCGTAGTAAACAGGTTTATAACCGCAAGAAACTAAAAAAACTGGTATTACCAATAAAAAAAACTTTATTTTATTCATACCTGAACTTCTCTTTCAATTTTTTTTCAACGTAAGGAGAAACCATAGAGCTAACATCTCCTTTGTTAAATGCAACATCTTTTACAATCGTTGAGCTAATATGAATTAGTTCCTGTGAAGGCATCATAAAAAATGTTTCAACTTTATCTAATTTAAAATTTGTCATTGCTATCTGTAGTTCGTATTCAAAATCTGTAAATAGCCTGACACCTCTTACTATAATTTTTGTATCGTGCTTTTTCATAAAATCTACAAGTAATCCACTGAATTTCTTTACTGTAATTCTGTTATCAAACTCTAACAATGAATTTCGGAACATATCAACCCTTTCATCAGCAGTAAAAAGGGGATTTTTCTTTGGATTTTCTGAAACAGCAATAATAACTTTTTCAAATATATTTAATGTTCTTTTTACAATATCTAAATGTCCTAAATGAACAGGGTCAAATGTTCCCGGGTACACACAGACTTTATTAATCATCCATTTCTCCAAAAAGATAAAATTGTGTCTCCGTATTTTCTCTCTTCATCAGCATTAAAATGTTTATCTGACCTGTGCTCTAAAATAAAAATTCCACCTTCTGATAGTTTTTTCAAAGCCTGTTTAATAAGCTCATCGTAAAATTTGTAGTTATAAGGTGGATCAGCAAAAATAATATCAAACTGCTCACCTTTATAATTTTTTAAGAATTTTAAAGCATCACCACAAATAACCTTTGAATTTTTTGGGGCTTTTTTCTTTAAATCAAAACATCTTCTTTTATCTAACTCTACAAAGGTTATATCCTTTGCACCTTTCTTGAATGCAGTTAAACCAACTTCCCCTGTCCCTGCAAAAAGGTCTAAAAAACTTAAACCTGAAACATCGTATAAAATATTAAATAAAGCCTGCCTGACTTTACTTGATGTAGGTCTTAAATTTCCCATTAATTATAATTTAACTACCATACAGGTTGTTGCTTTCTTAACACCTTTTATAGAGTGTATATCTCTAACAACTATCCTGCCTATCTCATTCTGGTCTTCACCTTCTAAGAAAACTATAATGTCGTAAACTCCTGTTACAACATCTGCAGATTTTATGTTTTCTATTTCAGCTAATTTTTCCATTATTCCCGGTATTTCTAACGGTTCTGCTTCTATCAATATATAAGCACTTGATTTTGGTTTAACTTCTAATTCTTTTAACAACTCTGAAAAAGGTATAGGAGTTTCAGAAACTTTTTCTTCCATTTATAACCACCTCTATTTAATATTCTTTTTTGCCCCTTCAATTGCACCTATTATAGCACCTTCTGCTAATGCAAAAGCTTTCTTAATAAGATTTTCCGTAGTATCCAAAACTTCAACAACTTTTTCTTTATCAATATGACTTTCTTTTTCCTCTGCCTCTACTTCTTTTTTCAGTTCTTCCATCTCTTTCTTTAAACGTTCAATCTCTTTTTTTAGTTCTTCAATATTTTCTTTTTTTTCTTCTGCCATAACCAAACCTCCATAATTTATAGTATATATCTTGTTAAATCTTCACTTTGGACAACATTTTCTAATTTTGAAAGCACAACTTTTTTATCAATTATTATCCTCTGTCCTTTTAAATCAGGAGCTTCAAATGAATAATCCTCCATTATCCTTTCTAAAATTGTGTGGAGTCTTCTTGCGCCAATGTTTTCAGTTTTTTCGTTAACTTCTTCGGCTATTCTGGCAATTTCTTCTATTGCATCTTCTGTAAATTCAACTTCAACCCCTTCTGTTGCCATTAATGCAATGTACTGTTTAATCAAAGCATTTTTTGGCTGGGTTAATATTTTCACAAAATCATCAACTGTCAAAGCCTGTAATTCAACTCTGATTGGGAATCTACCCTGTAGTTCTGGAATTAAATCTGATGGTTTTGATAAATGGAATGCACCTGCTGCAATAAAAAGTATATGGTCTGTTTTAACAGGTCCATATTTAGTAGAAACTGTTGTTCCTTCTACTATTGGAAGTAAATCCCTCTGAACACCTTCCCTTGATACATCAGGACCAGACCTTCCTTCTGACTTTCCTGCAACTTTGTCTATTTCATCTATGAAAACTATTCCATGATTTTCTGCCCTTGTTACAGCTTCAGACATAACTTCATCCATATCTATAAGTTTTTCAGCCTCTTCCTGTTGAAGATGTTTTAATGCCTCTTTTACTGTCATTTTTCTTCTTTTTTTCTTTGAAGGTGCTAAATTTGAAAACAGGTCTTTTAGCTGGTTTTCTAAATCTTCCATTCCGGGAGCAATAACGCCACCAACAACAGTTGGCTTTTCTTCAAGCTCAATTTCTACCTGTTTATCGTCAAGTTCACCTTTTCTTAACATTTCCCTAAATTTTTCCCTTGCTGGAGATTCTTCTTCTTCATACTCACTTAATGTTCCATATCTTCTAACTCTACGGGGAACTAAATAGTCTAATATTTTTTCTTCAGCTAATTTTCTCGCCCTTTCTTTTACTTCTTCCATTTTTTCAGCTTTTACCATTTTAAAGGAAGATTCTGCAAGCTCTCTTATAATTGATTCAACATCCCTTCCAACATATCCAACTTCTGTAAATTTAGTAGCTTCAACCTTTATAAATGGTGCTTTAACAAGTAATGCCAGTCTCCTTGCTATCTCTGTTTTTCCTACACCTGTTGGGCCAATCATCAGTATATTTTTAGGAATAACTTCATCTCTTAAATCTTCAGGTAGTTTCTGTCTTCTCCATCTATTTCTCAGTGCTATTGCAACAGATTTTTTTGCATCTTTTTGACCGACAATATACTTATCAAGTTCAGAAACTATTTCTTTTGGGGTTAGTTCTTCTCTTATTTCCAATAATGCCTCCTGATTTTTTCTAAATCATTTGTAATTTTAGTTTATTTTTTTAAGTTAAGCAATGAAAATATACAGTTCCAAATGGAACAAGTTTTGTCCCAAAATGGACAAGTTCAACTGAAAATTACAATTCTAATTTTTACAAAATTTATCATTTATTCTTTAAATTTCAATAGTCTGAAAGACTTTGGCACACTTATTGCTTTTACTATCTGTAAAAATCAGTATGGAGGTTTGGTTATGCTAAAGAAAAAAATATCTCTTTTTCTTTTAGTTTTCATTTTTTTCAATAGTTCTTACGGGGATGAAATAGAAAGTATGGATTTTGGAGAGTCAGATAAGTATGTAATTGTGCTTGATTATCCACAGGTGAAAAGGCAAATGGTAGCTATGAATGTAATTGGTAATATCCTTAGATATTATAATTACGACACATCAAAGGTTGACATTGCAGTTGTTGTTTTTACTCCCCCTGCATTTGGATTTCTCTTAAAGAATTACGTACCACCTGTCTTTGAATTTGTAGATGTACCAAAAGTTCAGGAAAAAGCCCAGAGTTTATCCACTTACGGTGTTCATTTTTATGCCTGTAAAAATACTATGAAAAAATTAAAGGTCTCAGAAAAAGACCTTGTAGATTGGGCTGAGCCAGTACCTGCTGGAGTTGTAAAAGTACAGGAATTACAAAAAGAAGGATATAAACCAATAGTTATCTGGTAAAAATTTATGGAGGATTAGGAAATGAAAAAATACATTTTATCTTTTTTAACTGCACTGACAACAGTTTCTTTTGCTCAGAGTTCCATTTTAGATAATCCAGACTACCCATGGTTTGGAAATCCAAAAGAAACAAATATGACAAGAAAAATAGCAAACAAAATGAGGTTAGGAATTTGGATTCAAACAAGATTTTCAAGTATTCAACAACCAGATACTGTGAAGATATTTAATGGGGCAGATATTAAAACAAATGGAACAATAAATAATGCGTACATAAGAAGGTTGAGACTTTTATTTGCTGGGAAATTTACAGATAACTGGAGATTTACCATACATACAGGACTGGCTCCAGTAGGAAAATACAAAACAGACGACAAAAATTTAAGAATTTTTGATGCTTTTATTGCTTATGATAAATATAAATACGCCACTTTCCTTATTGGAAGGGAAAAAATATTCTTTGGAAGACCTTTCAGTGAGAGATTACCTTACTGGCAAAATATTGTTTTTCCACTTGCTGAGAAATCAATGTTTTTAGGTCTTGCAGGAGTTTTAAAAGAACTTTATCCAGATATAGCATTTAAATTAATGGCAGGAGCTCCCCTCCAATTTGCATACAGAATTGACCAGGCTCCTGGTGCAAGGGCTCCCGGTGTAGTAATGCAGGGTTTCTTAGCAAATGGACATTTTGATTACAAACTTGGTTTATACAATGCATGGAGAGATGGAAACAGAAAGGTAACAAATAAAGATGGAGCTGGAGTTCCAAATTTCTTAAAGCTTGTTAGAGTACAGTACAATATCTGGCCTGAATCAAACCCTAAACTTTTAGGATATAAGGGAAATCACTTTGGAAGAGGAAAGCATTTCACAATAGGTGCAAGTTATTACTCACAAAATGACATTGTCCAGGAAAGAAAATTCCAGGACGAAGCTACACCAACTTATGGAAATAGGTACGATGCAATCTACGATGCAAAAGGATACACTTTTGATATTTCAGGACATAAAGGTGGTTTTTCATGGAGAGCTGAGTATATGAGTGTAAAAAATAAAAATGTTGAGATAGTAAATTCAATATCACCTATAACCGGAACAATTCCACCGCCTTTCCAAGATGGTGCAAAAAAAGATTTAGAGCTAAAATCATGGTGGATTCAGGGGGCATACCTGTTTAAAAAGAATGTAGGACCTGGAAGACCAGAAATAGCATTTATGTATGAATATTTTGATCCTGATAAAAAAGGAAATTTCAGACCTAAATTTGATAACAGTGGAAAGTTGATAAAAGGTGGAAGTGATGTATGGAAATTAGCCCATTTTACAGTTAATTACTACATAAAACAGGAATTTGCTAAATTTTCCATTGAATACATAAGAGTTAAGGAAAAATATCAGAACCATAAAAATGACCAGATATTGGCTCAGCTTGTGTTTGCCTTCTTCCCATAATTTCTCATCTCTACTCTCCCGTCTATTTATCCCCTTCTTAATGAGGGGGACTTTTTTATTTGTAAAGTCCTGAAAATTTATCTGCTTTCATTTATAATTAATGTTTACAAAAATTTATTTGACGTAAATTTATAGTCATATTAGAATATTAT
>JALSSE010000433.1 GCA_026984415.1 Hydrogenothermaceae bacterium
CTTGAGAAGTGTAAATTCTTAATAATTCTCCCTTTTTTATAACTCCAGCAGCAGTCTTAACTGCTCCTAATGTTTTATTTCCATCAAATCCATACCTTTCATTTTCACCTTTTTTTAAATAAACAGGTGTTAAGCATTTATGACATGAAATAAGCTGATAGTTGTGCCTAAAACTCAAAGGATTTTCTTTTTCTTTTAAGCAATCTCCACAGGGCTGGAAAAATTTAAAAACAGTTTTTTCCCTTTTAAATGGATATTCGTAAAGATATGAGTAATGACTTCCACAATAATTACAGGAAATAAAGGGATAATAAAATCTCCTACCTGTCGGGTCTAAAAGTTCTTTAATACAACTTGGGCATAATGAAAGGTTCTGTGGAAGTGTGTTTATTTCTCCAATCAATCTAAAATCTTCATCAATTTCTTCTAAAATGTTTTTGACTTCAGAAATGTTTGCATTTCCTAAAAAGATAGAAAATGGAAGTTTATTTCCAAGTTCATCGCTAAATTTTTCTACTTTTTCAATAGAGTCTTCTAAATAGATTAAAATTTTATCATTCTCTTTTTTTACAATACCTTTTACATTTAAATTTTTTCCTATTTGATAAATCATTTTAACTAAATCATCATTTCCAGATGTATATTCAAACTCTATCTTAATTTTAGTTCTGCTTATAGTTTTCATTAGTTAACCTCGTTTTAATAAGTTTCCCGTTGTACGCACCAAAATGTTTTAGTCCTATTTCTCTTAATGATTTATTTCCTGTCTTTTGGTATTTAACCCCTAACTTTTCTAATTCTTTTAAAATTTGTGAAATAGCTGTTTTAAAAGGTATATTTTCTAAAGTTTCTGTTAATCCAATTTCTGTATTATTTATATTTTCTGGAACAATTCCTACAATAATTACATTGGCTCTGTTTCCTTTTAATGCTATAAGCTCTAACATTTGTAAGACTTCTACTTCATGGGCTGTTTGATGGTAAGAACCAATTCCTGCTAACTCCTCATCTGTAAGTCTGTAAACACTTCCAGGTTTATCTTTTATAGATATTGTATCTACCAATATGACATGTTTATAATCTTCTAAATATTCCATAAGCCTAAAACCAAGTGTCCCGGCATCAATTAAATCCACATTAGGTTCAAACTTATAATTTTCCTCAAGATATTTGACAGTAAATACGCCAATACCTTCATCTTTAAATAAAACATTTCCTATTCCAATTACTGCTATATTTTTCATTTAAATAACCTCTTTGTTTTTTATCATAAAATTCCATTTAATTTTTGTTTTTAATATTTCAAATATTACTGGAGGTTTGTTTCTTGATGTGTGAGTATCCAGAAGTCTGTGTATGCTTAAAAATTTCGTTAAAAGAGATAATAGATGCCATTGAAAATGGAGCAAAAGATATTGAAACAGTTCAGAGTATAACAAAAGCTGGAACTGTATGTAAAATGTGTGTTTCTCAAGAGTATGATGTTTATGGTGAAAGGGATATCCATATTTCAGAGTTGTTAAAATAAAAAAGAGGG
>JALSSE010000434.1 GCA_026984415.1 Hydrogenothermaceae bacterium
CAGTTAAACCAAAGCTAAGGAAATATATATACAGTGAGGCTGTAGATGTCTAAAAGAGATTATCGCCTATTTTTAGAAGATATCATAGAAGAAATTGATAGAATTAATCGTTTTGTAAAACATGTTAATTCTCCAGAAGAGTTAGAAGAAAATGATATGGTGTTGTATGCAATTTTAAAAAGTTTTGAAAATATCGGTGAAGCAGTAAAAAACTTACCCTCACATATAAGAGAAAATTATCCATACCAGTGGAAGAAAATAGCAGGTTTAAGGGACATAATTTCGCATGAGTATTGGGGTATAGACACAGAAATTATATTCAGTATTATTGAAACTAAACTTCCAGAATTAAAAAAGGTAGTTAGTGAAATTTTAGAAAAGGAATATAAAAAATGAAAGTGATAGCCTTTGACATCTGGGGAGAGTTTGGACATTTTAAAAAGTTTTACACAACTTCATCGCCCCTGACATTTTCTGTTCCACCACCAACAGCAGTTTTTGGGATGCTTGGAGCAGTTTTAGGTTTTGGAAGAGATGAATATCTAAACCACATAAATGCAGATAACACAAAAATAGGCATACAGATTTTAAAACCAATAAAAAAAGTAAGAATGAGCATTAACCTGATTGACACAAAAAATTCAGGAAGTTTTCATCTAATAAAAAACAGAACCCAGCTAAAAACAGAATTTCTAAAAAATCCAGCTTACAGAATTTATGTTCACCACAAAGATGAAAATTTATTTAACAGGCTTACAGACTATATTAAAAACCAAAAAACACACTATACCCTTTCACTTGGTCTGGCAAATCTGATAGCCAACTTTAAGTTTCAGGGAATTTATGAAGCTGCTGCTTTAGAAAATGTAAATGAGGTAATAACAATAGTCCCTGAGGAGTATGTGGAAAGTATTGAAATCTCAGAAGGGAAAAGATACTTTAAAGAAAAAATGCCTGTAAACATGAACCCAGACAGAGAACCAACAGCTTATAAAGATATTATCATGGAAACACAAGGAAAAACATTAAACGGAAAGTTTAGAAACTGTTATCAGGTAAACAATCAGACAATAGCATTAATTTAATTTTTTCGATATTTCAATTAGTTGAATTATACTAATTCAATACTCTATATATCAATTTGGTAGTGATTCTTATATTTAACTCTTTGATTTCTTCTTTTCTATCACAGAAATATTCCTCTGACATTACACCACCATAATAGAAAGGATTTTTCATTTTTATACTATTAGGAAAATAATTTTTATACTAAAAGTATAATACCAAAGGTATAGTAATGCAAAGATGTCAAAATAAAACACCGAATACGGCTAACCCATAAAGGTATTGATATTTAAGCAAAATTAAACTATATTTAGTCAGTAAGAATATTATTTCATACTATGAGGTATGATAATGGCAACCATAAAGAAAACAATATCATTGCCTGAAGAATTATACAAAGAAGCAGAGAGTATATCTAATAACTTCAGTGAAATAGTTAAAGAAGCTTTGTCTGA
>JALSSE010000435.1 GCA_026984415.1 Hydrogenothermaceae bacterium
GTTTTTGTCTAATTTCCTGTTTATTTCAACAAGGTTATTTTTGATATCTATTTGAATGTAAAGGTAAAAGGCTAACAGGATAATGAATATGGAACCTGATATAAACACAAGTAAGCTTGAAAAAATTGCCTGTATAACTGAGAATTTTACCGCTTTAATAAAAGTAGATAAAGATGCCGTAAAAACAATAAAAAAACTAAAAATTACAAATAAGTTAACTGATTTTTCTCCAATATTTAAAATAATCCTTTTCAATTTTTACCCCATTTCTAATCTTTTTATACCTTTATCTCCTATATCTTTTCTATAATGGGCACCTTCAAAATGTATTTTTTCAACTGCTCTGTAAACCTTTTCTTTAGCTTCTTTTAAAGTATCTCCAATAGCTGTAACAGTTAAAACTCTTCCTCCATTTGTTATTAATTTTCCGTCTTTTATGTCTGTTCCAGAATGGAAGACTACAATGTCAGGGTCTTTTTCTGCTTCTTCTATTCCTGTTATGACTTTTCCTTTTTCATATTTCCCCGGATATCCTTTTGATGCCATTACAACACCAATTGACCATTTATCTGACCATTTTGGAGAAACTTTTTCTATATTTCCGTCAATAATATCAAGGATGTGCTGAACAAGGTCAGATTCTAACCTTCTTAAAATTGGTTGTGTTTCAGGGTCTCCCATTCTAACGTTAAATTCAAGGACATTTATACCTTTTGAACCTATCATAAGTCCAGCGTATAGAAATCCACGGAGTCTTCTCCCTTCATTTATCATTCCATTCAGTGTTGGGTACATAACCTTTTCAAGTATTTCTTTTTCTAAATTTTTATCAATTATTGGGGCAGGTGAGTAAGCACCCATTCCACCTGTATTTGGACCTTTGTCCCCGTCAAAAACCTGTTTGTGGTCTTGTGATGTTGCCATAGGAACTAATTTATCACCATCTACCATAGCTATATAAGATGCTTCTTCCCCATCTAAAAATTCCTCTATTACAATTCTTTTACTTGCTTCTCCAAATTTACCGCCAAACATGTCTTTTATTGTTTGGATAGCGTCTTCTTCTGTATTTGCAATTACTACACCTTTTCCAGCTGCCAATCCATCTGCTTTAATCACTATTGGTGTTCCCATTTTTTTGACAAATTCAATTGCCCTTTCTTCTTCTTCAAATGTTTCATAAAACGCAGTAGGGATACCGTATTTTTTCATAAAGTTTTTTGCAAAAACTTTACTTGCTTCAAGGATTGCAGAATCTTTTTTATGTCCAAAGATTTTTAAACCTAATTTTTCAAACTGGTCAACAATCCCAAGGGAAAGAGGCTGTTCTGGTCCAACTACTGTAAGGTCTATACCTTCTTCCTTTGCAAATTTTGCAATTTTTTCTACATCATTTGGGTCAATATCAACTTTTTTTGCTATTTTCCAGATACCTGCATTTCCTTTAGCACAGTAAACTTCAGATACCAGTGGACTTTGTTTTATCTTCCAAGTAAGAGCGTGTTCTCTACCGCCATTT
>JALSSE010000436.1 GCA_026984415.1 Hydrogenothermaceae bacterium
TGGTATATCCAAAAATTTCTCCTGTTTCTGGTATTTTTAAATATTATACTGAAAAGGAGTGAAATTTTTGGGGAAATGTTAAATTTATTAGAAATTTACCTTTCCTATATCGTATTTCTCCATAAGTTTATAAACTTTTGGACGGCTGACTTTTAGTAAGGTTGCCATTTTACTGACATTTCCACGGGATATAATGAATGCTTTCTTTAAAAGTTCCCTCTCCAAAGCTTCAACGTGTTTGTTAAGGTCAAGTATTCCTTCTCTTAAATCTTTTGCTTCAATATTTTCAAATTTTATGTTTAGGTCATTTACATCAATGTATTCTTTATCACTTAATACACACGCTCTTCTAACTACATTTATTAATTCTCTAACATTACCTGGCCATGTATAGTTTCTAATTAAGTCTAATGCACCTTCTGAAAATCCAATAATATTTTTATTAAGTTCTTCTGAATATTTTTTCAGGAAATATTTTGCAAGGATTATTACATCATCGCCCCTTTCCCTTAAAGGTGGCAATTCAATAGATAATGTACTTAGTCTATAGTATAAATCCCTTCTGAATGAGCCTAATTTAACAGCTTCCTCTAAATTTATGTTAGTTGCTGATATTATTCTTACATCTGCTTTTATTGTTTCGTTTCCACCTAACCTCTGGAAAGTATAATCCTGTAAAAATCTCAATAATTTTGCCTGTAAGTCATAAGGCATATCTCCAATTTCATCTAAAAATAGTGTTCCACCTGCAGCATACTCTATTCTTCCGATTTTTCTTTTATCTGCTCCTGTGAAAGCTCCTTTTTCATAACCAAAAAGCTCTGCCTCTAACAGATCAGCTGGAATTGCTGCACAGTTAACTACAACAAATGGTTTGTCTGCTCTCCTGCTTCTTTCGTGGATTGCCCTTGCTGTAAGTTCTTTTCCTGTTCCAGTTTCTCCTAAAATTAAGACAGGATAATCTGTTGCTGCATACCTTCTAATCAGGTTGAAAATATTTCTCATTTTTTCACTGGTTCCAACCATTTCCAGTGATTCTTCTACACAGAACCTTGTGTAGTCTTCTTTTCCTTCAACCATTTGGGAAATGAAAGTTCCTATTCTCATTTCCTGCATTATTTTTATTACTTCTTTTTTAGAAAAGTCCAGATACATTCCACATTTTGGACATATTTCAACAATTCTATCTAAGTTATACCCACAATAAGGACATTTTTTTGATTCAAAAATTTTATCTGTAAGGTATTTACCTACAGTTCTTGCAATAACTTCAGGGTCTTCTGTAAATTTAACAACAACATCCTGTTTATTTTCCCTTTTTATTTCTCCGCTTAAGGATACTTCTTCACCTAAATCTATATTAACAACAACATTTCTTCCTTTTTCAAAAGAAAGTCCAGATTTTCTTTTTGTCTTTATCGCAAAAAGGGATAAATCAATACCTTCAGCATTTACTAAATCACCATCGTACTCTATTTTCACTATTTTAGGAAAAGAGATTCTTGGAGATATTCTCATTAACGACCCCCCATATTTTTAACATTAAATTTAAGTGTCAAATAAAAATATGCAAACTGACTTATAATCGCAATATTATACCATTTATATCTTTATATTTCCAATTTATATTATAATTTCAATCACTTAATCTAATTGTTAGATAAATTTATAAACACCGTGATAAAATAATAAAAAACAAATGGGAGGTTTAAAAATGAAACCGTTAACAAAAGTAGCCGTATTTGAAAATGAGATTTTTGTAAAATTAGAGGAAGAAATTAATCTGTTTACAAGGAATATTAAAAAAGAACATCCAGATTGTGAAATCGTAGATATTAAATTTTTTGTAGAAGAAGGAACAAAATACGCTATGGTGATTTACCATAAATGTGAAGAAGAATAAAAAACAATTGAGATGTTTTAAATTGAACATATAATATACGAATGCAAAGTTTAAAATACTATAAATCGCGGGTGGCATTTGACAAAAAGTTAATGCCGATATCCCCTGTTTTTTCAAAGTATAACTTTGAAAATAAAAAATTAAACAATTTTATAAAAAGAAAAGGTATTGAGTTATACTCCCATCAGGTAGAAGGTATTAAAGCTGTAAAAGAAGGTAAAAATATAGTTGTAACAACCCCTACCGCATCGGGAAAATCATTTATTTACATTTTTAGTATTTTAGAAAATCTAATAAAAAATCCTTACACAAAAAGTTTAATCATATTTCCACTAAAAGCACTGGCAAGAGACCAGCACGGAAAAATATTAGATGTTCTCCTTGAAACTGGTATAGAAGCTTCTGTTGAAGTTTATGATGGTGATACCCCAAAAGAAAAAAGACAGGAAATAAAAAGAAATCCACCAAACTTTTTAATAACTACACCAGATATGTTAAATGTAGGAATTCTTCCATACCACCAGAGCTGGAGTTTGTTTTTTGAAGACCTTGATTTTATTGTTTTAGATGAAATACACGCATACCGTGGAATAATAGGTTCACACATAGCAAACATTATAAAAAGATTAAAAAGGGTTGCTGGCTTTTATAAATCAAAAAAACCTGTATTCATAACAAATTCAGCCACAATTCATAATCCTTCAAAATTTGCATCCCGTTTGATTGGTGAAGATGTTGTTGAAATCTCCAAATCAGGGGCTGGTTCCCCTGAAAGGGAAATAAAGATATTTAAACAGTTTAAATCTTCCGAAATTGCCCAGATTGTTGCAAACTCAATGGAAGAAGATTTATCAACAATAGTTTTTGTTGATAGTAGAAAAGAGGCTGAAATTCTTTCTTTAAGAATAAAAGATATTTTAAATAAAAAGGGGAGGAAAGATTTAATAGATAAAGTAAGTCCTTACCGTTCTGGATACACACCTGAAGAAAGAAGGGAAATTGAATTTAAAGTAATGACAAAAAATATTTTAGCTGTTATTTCAACAAGTGCCCTTGAACTTGGAATTGATATTGGAAATCTTGATACGTGTATACTTGTAGGCTATCCGGGAACTTTAGCTCAGGTATGGCAGAGATTTGGTAGAGCAGGGAGAAGAGACAAAAAAGCTTTTAACCTCTTATTTCCAAAGAGAAACGCATTAGACCAGTATTTTGTTAAAAATCCAGAGCAACTTTTTGAAAGACAAATGGAAGAACCAATAATAAATCCACAGAATAAACATATTTTAAAAAAACACCTTCCTGTAATGGCAAATGAAATTCCAATAAAAATTTCAGAACTATCGGAAATAGAAAAAGACGTGGCAAGGGAATTGTTTAAAGAAAAAAAATTGAGATTTTCAAATAACAAACTTTATGCAAGCAGACAGGAACCTTTCAGTATAAGGTCTGCAGGGGATATGTACACAATAAAAGAAATTATTAAAGACAAAGTTATAGGAAGTATATCTTCTGACTTGATGATTTATGAAACACACGTTGGGGCAGTTTATCTACATAACGGAGAAAGGTTTATTGTTGAAAGTATAGATGAAGATACAAAAACTGTTAATGTTGTTAAAAGCAACGGAAAATATATTACAGAACCTTTAAAGGAATCTTTTATTGACATAATAGAAATTACAGATTCAAAAAAAGTTGGAAATATAGAACTATTTAAAGGAAAAGTAAAAGTTAAAAGTACTGTTATAGGTTATTCTACAAGGGATTTTGAAAATGATGAAAAATTACAGGATTTCTTTTTTGATTCTGAAAATATTCTTTCAAGGGAGTTTGAAACAGAATCTTTCTGGTTTTCAATGCCAAACGAATGGGAAACAGAAATAATTAGAAGAAATGTCAGATTTAACTCAAGGATTCTATATCAGTTTTTAAAAAAGAAAGAACGACTATACACTGGTGGATTTGTTCATTCACAGATTGTTTATGAAAATCTAAATAAATTCAAAAAAACCGGCGATTCTGAACTGTTAAATCTTGCATTAAAAGCAGCTGAATCTTTTATTACAAGACTATCAGAAAAAGAGAAAGAAGAATATACAGAAATAGTTAAAAGAATAAAAGAAAGGAAAAACTCATTTTTAGGAGCTTTACATGGACTTGAACATGCATTAATTGGAATTTACCCGTTATTTGCTATGAATGATAGGTGGGATATAGGTGGCTTATCAACCCCATTTTATCCAGAAATTGGAAAGCCAGCTATTTTTATTTACGATGGTTATGAAGGTGGAGTTGGATATTCAGAAGTCGGATTTAAACGCTTAAAAGATATGATAAAAAGTACATATTTAAATATTTCAAGGTGCAGTTGTGTTGCAGGATGCCCATCCTGTATTTATTCTCCAAAATGTGGAAACTCAAACGACTACCTTGATAAAACAGCATCTATGATTTTAGCAAATAAAATTTTAAAAGAGTTTTAAATATCTTTTCTTATCTCTATTCCCAATTTATGTGCTTCTAAACCTTCTGCTTCAGCTATTTTTGCAGCGTACTTTCCAACCCTTTCAAATCCTTCTTTTGAAACATAAATTACAGAACTCCTTTTTACGAAATCATAAACCCCAAGTGGAGATGAAAATCTGGCCGCCCTTCCAGTTGGTAAAACGTGGTTCGGTCCTAAAATATAATCTCCTAAAGGTTCTGTAGAATACTCACCTAAAAATATAGCCCCTGCATGTTTTATTTTATTTAATAAATCAAAAGGTGATTTTGTAAGTATTTCTAAATGTTCAGGTGCAATATAATTGGCAAGATTGCACGCCTTTTCCAAATCATCAACAATAAAAATATGACCGTAATTATTCAAAGATTTTTCTGCAATCTCTTTTCTTGAAAAATCAGGTAAAAATTTGGTGTATAGAACATCTTTTACTTCATTAGCTAATTTTTCTGAGGTGGTAACAAGTATTGAAGCAGCAAGTTCATCATGCTCAGCCTGTGAAAGTAAATCTGCCGCTGTCCATTCTGGATTAGCAGTTTCATCTGCTATTACTAAAATTTCTGATGGTCCAGCAATAGAATCAATATCAACAGCTCCGTAAACGTTCTTTTTAGCAAGGGCAACAAAAATATTTCCAGGTCCAACTATTTTATCCACCTTTTTAATTGTTTCTGTTCCATAAGCCATTGCAGCAATAGCCTGTGCTCCACCAATCCTGTAAACTGTTTCAATCCCACATAAAAAAGCAGCGGCAAGGGTAAATTTATTAGGATTTGGAGAACACATTACTATTTCATTGACCCCTGCAACTTCTGCTGGAATAGCATTCATAATAACTGTTGACGGGTAAGCTGCCTTTCCACCGGGAACGTAAAGCCCAGCTCTTTCTATTGGAATTACTTTCTGACCTAAAATCATTCCATCTTCTTCTTTAAAGTAGGAGTTTTCAACCTGTCTTTCGTGGAATTCTCTAATCCTTTCAATAGCAACTTCTAAAGCCCATTTTGTGTCATCATCAATCTGGTCATAGGCTTCTTCTAATTTTTCAAAAGGAACTATTATTTCCTCTGGGGTTAAATCAACTTTATCAAACTGTTTTGTAAATTCAATAACAGCCTCATCTCCCTTTTCTTTAACTGCCTTTATTATATTTTTTACGCTCTCTTCATACTCATCTATTTCCATTTCACTTCTTTTTATTAATTTTTGTAATTCTTCATTCTTCTCAAAAATTCTATTCCTCAAATCAACGATTTTCATTTTTACATCCTCTTGTTTTGTTTTAAATAATTATAAATGTTTTTCATAATTTATATCATTAAAATTTTCATAAAAAAGGATATTATTAATGAAAAGGAGGTTGATATTCAGATGGATTACAAACATATTAAACATTTAACAAAAATAGAAAAACCTGATATTGAGTGTTTTAAATGCGGAAAGAAGGGAGTTCTTTATGAAGACCCAAATATTGAAGAGCTTTATTTCTGTGAAGAATGCTGGGAAGAAAGATTTAAAACAGAACTTCTTGACAGGTACGGTTATGATAATGAGCTTCCCTATGATGAATAATCAACAAATACTTTGTTTTCAATAAGTTCAGTAAAAAATTTTTCCAGATAAGGCATTATTTCTTCTTTTTCAATTTCTATATTTTTTTCCTGAATTGATTCGTAAGGGGTAATACCACAGGAAATCTCATCTAAAATCTGATAAACAAAGTCTGTTAACTCAACTGTTTTAATTTCAAAATCAACAGGTTCTCTGAAAATAAGAAGGTTGTATCTTCCTTTATTACCAATAATTTCTTCTATTTCTATATCTTCATATCTGTGGACTGGATATTCATATATGTTTAGCCTTGCTGTAGAATTTATACTGTACTTTTTGTTCCAGTCAAATTCTGTTAGTTTTCCTGTTTCCTTTTCATTAGACAGCTCAATTTCAAGCCATTCGTAGTATATAAGGTCGTCAATAAATGGATAATCATTTTTAAACTTCCAGTCATTTTTTATTATAAATTCAGCAAATCCTTTTGCTTCCTTCCATAAAATCTGTTCTGAATGTTGTTCTTTTATATATTCCTCAACTAAAAGCTCAAATATTTTACTTCCTAAAATCTCCCTTGTATAAGGAAAAGCGTATTCAAAAGAATCTAAAAATCTGTTAAAAACAAGCTCTTTATAAAGTTCTGCTTCTTTTGAATTTGGTGGAATTTTTCCTGTTATGCTGTTGAAAAATTCAATCTGCATATTAAACTCTTGCATTTTCCACACTCCATTTAACTTTTTTATACTCTTCTATCAGTTGATTGTATTCTGGAATGTTGTTGTCCCTTTCTAATAAAACAGGAACATCTCCTAATCTTTTCAAGCTAAAATCAAGCAAGTCGTAAACAGGTTCACAAACATCAGCCCCATGGGTATCAATTATAATGTCATCAAATTTGTTATGTCCTGCTATATGAATGTATTCAACTTTAGAAAGGTCTAAATCTTCTATAAAATGGTAAGGGTCATATCCGTGGTTTAAAGAATTTACATAAACATTATTTACATCTAAAAGAAGTTTGCAATTTCCTTTTTCAAGGACAAGATTTATAAATTCAACTTCTGACATTTCTGCATCAAATGAGTAGTAGTATGAAATATTTTCTAAAATTAAAGGTCTTTCTAAATAATCCTGAATGTATCTTGCTTTCTCTCCTATGTATTCAGCTAATTTTTCTGAAAATGGGACAGGAAGTAAATCGTAAATATAACTTCCGTTTAGTGAAGAATAGCTAAGATGCTCTGAATAAATA
>JALSSE010000437.1 GCA_026984415.1 Hydrogenothermaceae bacterium
TGCAAAAGGTGGAATTGCCTTATCTGTTAGAAGGGTTATTGGAGTCCCTATAAAATTTATTGGTGTTGGGGAAAAAATAGAAGATTTTGAACCTTTCCACCCTGACAGAATTGCCCAGAGAATACTTGGGTTAGGTGATATCCAGTCTTTAATTGAAAAAATGCAGTCTGCCATAGATGAAGATAAAGCCGAACAGATGGCTAAAAGGGTAATGAATGCAGAGTTTACCCTTGAAGACCTTAAAGAACAATTACAGATGATAAAAAATCTTGGACCCCTTGAGAATGTGTTAAAGATGATACCTGGATTAGGTAGCAAGATAAAACATCTAAAGGTTGATGAAGACAGATTTAAAAGAATTGAGGCGGTCATAAACTCAATGACCCCTAAAGAAAGGGCAAATCCCAAAATAATAAATGGAAGTAGAAAGAAAAGAATAGCAAGGGGTAGTGGAACTTCTATAATGGAAGTTAATAAAGTTTTAAAACAGTATCAAGAAATGAAAAAGATGATGAAAAAAATGAAAAAATCTGGTAAAATGAAAGTTCCATTTGATTTACCATTTTAAATTTAAGGAGGTTATATAGTTTTGTCAGCAAGAATAAGACTCGCAAGATACGGAAGAAAAAAACACCCTGTTTATAGAATAGTTGTAGTTGATAGTAGAAAACCAAGGGAAACTAAACCTATTGATTATTTAGGAACTTATGACCCTATTTTAAAAACAGTGCAAAATTTAGATATTGAAAAAGCAAAAGAATGGATAAAAAAAGGTGCACTTCCTTCTGAGAGAGCTTTAAAAGTATTAAAGCAACACGGATTGGAAGAATCTGTAGAAACCTATTAACACTGAAAATTCTTTTACGGAGGTAGGGTAGATGAGCAAAATGCAGGAATTGGTAGAGTTCGTAGCAAAAGCATTGGTAGACCATCCAGATAAAGTTGAGGTTAGAGAGATAGAAGGAGAAAAGACAACTGTTATAGAGTTAAAAGTTGCTCCTGAAGATTTAGGAAAGGTTATCGGAAAGCAAGGTAGAACTGCAAGAGCTATAAGAACACTGTTGGCAGCAGTAGCAAGAAAAGAAAATAAAAGAGCTGTTCTTGAAATATTAGAATAATATAAATGGGGATTTTCCCCATTCTCTTTATAGATTATTTGGGGGATTGTTTTAATTTTATATCTTTGCTACATTGCTGATTAACTGGTAAATTGGACCAATTAAACCTAACATAATTAAAAGCATAAAACCTCCAATTAATCCTATTACTATTGGTTCAATCATTTTTGCAATATTCTGTGAAATGTAATCTACTTTTTCGTAGTAGTATTTAGATATATAGTTTAACTGTTCATCTAAATTTCCAGTCTGTTCTCCAATTGAAATCATTCTTATTATTAAAGGTGAAAATAGATTTTGTTCCTTTAAAGCTTCTGAAAAAGGTTTTCCAATTGTAATAAGTTCATGGACATTATAAATTGAGGTTTTAAATACGTAGTTTTTTATTGC
>JALSSE010000438.1 GCA_026984415.1 Hydrogenothermaceae bacterium
CATCTCCATCAAAATCTAACCTGCAGGTTAATTTATCAGAATCTTCATCAAAAATACTCCAACTAAAAGTGACTGTTTCATTGATATCAGGAGAATCTGGCTCTGCCGAAAAAGAAAGTATTTCTGGTGCATGGTTTGCCTTACCTTTTACATTGATTTCCACATTTTGGGTATTAGAATAAACTTGTACCACTGATGAAATAGAAGAAATAGAATCATCTGGTTCAAAAGAGATTTCAAACTGGCATTCTTCCAAACTTTTTAAAGATTTTCCTGAACAGTTATCATTTTTTATTTTAAAGTACGAGCTATTTGATACTACTTGAGAAATAATTAAATCCTGTTCCCCTGTACTCCTTACAGTAAAAACTTTTTCTTTTGTCTTTCCTATTGTTACATTTCCAAAATCATAATCTATGGAATTCAGACATATTTTGGGAGAATACAATGTTGAACTAATTAAGTTATAAAGATTTAATCTATTACACGTAAAGGAATAACCAGAAAGGTTAAGTAAATTATCACCTGTTAATAACAATTTTTTCTTTATATCCTGATACGTTAAATCAGGGTAAAGACTTTTTAACAGAACCACACCACCTGTAACAAAAGGGGTTGCCTGAGATGTTCCATTAATGTATGCGTAAATATGTTTATTATCTCCATCTTTATCAAAATAAGTACTTATTATATTTTCACCTGGAGCATAAATATGAACTTTTGTTTTACTGTAGTTTGAGAAATATGCCCTTTCATCTTGCTGGTTTGTTGCACCTACACAAACTTGATTTTCTAAACCGTAATTACACGGACTAAACTCAACAAAATCATTATTATTTCCATCATTTCCAGCTGCAGATATAACGATAATTCCAAAACTTTTTAAATCTTCAAGGGCATTTTTTTCTGTATTAGAATTGTATTCACCACCATAACTTGAATTAACGGCTACTATGTTTAAATTTTTTTGTAATTTTAAATCCTTTATATACTGGATACACGTTAGTTCTCCGTTTATATCTCCATTTCCCCCTCCATCTAAAAATTTACAGGGGATAATCTTTACATTCCAGCTTGTTCCTGCAACTCCTATACTATTGTTTGTTACAGCTCCAATTATTCCTGATACGTGGGTTCCATGCCCATCATCATCAAACGCACTACCGCTACCTGTAATTGCATTAAATCCATAGCAATCATCTATGTATCCATTTCCATCGTCATCTATACCATTATTACAGTTTGCATCGTCTCCTTTTCTCTCATCTTCATTTATCCATAAGTTTGCCGCTAAATCTGGATGTTGATAATCTGCTCCTGTATCAAGTACAGCAACATAAATGGTGTTAGAACCTTTTGTCAAACCCCATGCTTTTGGTGCTTCTATTTTTGTTAATCCCCACTGTTCTGAGAAGAAATAGTCATTGGGATAAATTTCAGCTTTTCTAACTATATAATTTGGTTCTGCATCAAGTATGTAATCTTTTTCTTTAAGTTTCTTTATATACTCTTTTACAGAAAAATTTTCTGGAACTTTTAAAAGAAAAACATTTTTAGATATTTTTTTTCCTGAAGATAAAGAATGGATAGTCCCATCTTTAAGCCTTACAATCACTTCATCTTTTTTATAATTTTCAGCATTTGATAAAAGAACAAAACAAAGAAGAAACACAACTATTTTCTTTATCATAAAAAACTCCAGTTAAATCCTCTTTAATTAAAAATATGAATCTGTTTTCGTTTAAATTCCAAGATTCTTTAAAAAGTTTCCAATTTTTATATGGATTTTCTGATTTGAATTTGAGCCAAAAACTTTACCTTTAAAACTACCTACAATTTCTCCAGAATAGAAGTTTTCTACAGGAATTTTTGCGTACCCTTTAAAATTTCCAGATATGTTCTGACTGCTTAATTTTGCTTTAATGTCTGTTTTATCATCATTCTCTGAAAAATTTAGTTTTGTCTGTATATTTCTAAAGCCTAACGGTCTAATTTCCTCTAAAAATATTGATGATTTTCCTTCTGCAAGAACATATTTTTTCAGTTTCAGCTTGATTTTTCCACTGAATGTTCCTGACACAAGAGGTTTTATCTGAAAATCTTCAAGCCTTACTTTTTTTATATTAATTTTTATATTTTTTGATAAATCTGCCTGAATGTAGTTATTTTTATCTAAAATAAAATTGATATTAGTAAGGGAAGGTTTTAAAACAATTTTATCAATTTTAAAATTCTGGTAATTTGCCCCTTTTATTTCAAGCTTTAAAAGGTTTCCCTGAATAGATTTATAACCAATTCCGTATTTATTGAAAAAGTAAGATACAACTGCAGGTGCTGGAAATGTGTATACAAAAAATACTAAAAAGGAAACAAGAAATAGAAGTATATAAAGTAATTTTTTCATTTTACGCTCCAATCACCATTCTAACAGTTAACTTTCTATTTCCTTTAGGGTCAGATATAGAGATTGTTTTAATTAAATAATCTTTTCTTTTTAAATTTTTCAAAAATCTTAATAGTTTATCTGCGTCTGCATCTTTCATACTTATTTCAATACCCTGACCTTCTACTAAAGAAATTGGTTTGATAGTTGTAATGTTATTTCTTATACCAACCTGTTTACTTAAGGTTTCTATTTCTGACAAGGTTATTTCTGGTCTTTCTGGATTTATTTTTTTTATTCCTGCATACTCTGAAGCTAATTTTTTTAGTTCCTGAAAGTTTTTAATTTCAGTATTTAATTTTTTTTCTAATGTTTGTGCTTTGTTGTAAAGTGGAACTGTCACAAAAAATATACCAAAAATAAAAATAACTACAAATACGCCTGTTAAAAGTATGTATTTTTCTCTTTTTTCTAAAGAGTTTAGATAAAGTATTATCTTTTTCATCTTAATTTACCTTTTATAGAGAACCTTATCTTTCCTTCTGTATTTGTAACACTTTCTTCAATTGTAACTTCGTACTTTTTACTTAATTCATTTTTAAAGTTTTCAACATCTTTTAACGTTTCAGCTATTCCCTGTATGCTAAAGTCTGAAATTCCAATGTTTATTTTATAAAGCTCTTTAATGTTTGTTCTTTTCTTTGCATCTCCAATATCATTTAATATATCAAGGGCATCTATTGTCTGGGTTTTTCTGTTTTCAATTGATGATACCAATCCCTTTGCCTGTGATAATGGGTCAAAAACAGGTGTTGTTGAGCTAAAATATTTTATAAAAATTTCCTTTTCTTTTTTCCTGATTTCATCTATTTTTTTCTGTAAAAAGAATATTTTTCCGTATATTCCTGCATTTATGAAAATAAGAGAAATCATAAAATAAATCAAACCTTTTAAAATATAAGTCGTTATGTCTGCTTTTTCCTTATGTAAAAAATCTACTCCTATTTCGTCAAAAATACCCCTTAAAACATTTCCAAAAGCTATATTTAAAGAAGGATTTTCAGTTGGATTATTTAACACTTTATATTTTTCTTTCAGATTTTCAGGTATTTTTCCAGAAAGATAAACATCACTTGAAAGGATATCTCCAACTTCTTTTTCTGTCAGGGCATTTACCGTTTTAGGGAAATTATCTTCAAACTGTAAATAATAAATGTAATCTTCAGAAAAATGAATAATTTTTCCAGATGAAAAACCGTGGAAATTCATTAATCTGATTAAAGAAAAAATTTCACTGTCTAATATATCTATTTTTGGATAAGAATTTTTTATTTCCTCAACAACAGATTTTCTTGTAATTATACAGAATGCAGTTTCATCTTTTAGATAAAAATCGTATTCTAACTCTTCAATTGGAACTGGAATGTCAAATTGTAGCTGACCTTTTACTAAATTTTTTATCTTTTCTGCATCTTTAACTGGAAAAGTATAAACCCTAAAAGTAGTTAAATTAAATGGAACAGAAACAACTATTTTTGCCTCTTTTGGCTCTTTTTCTAAAATCTTTACCTTTTTTTTAAAAACGTTTAATTCAGCAGATAATTCGTATTGTTTTTCCTTTTTATAATCAATTCCTTTTATATACATATCAGTAGAGCTTTCTCCATTTTTCTTCTACTTTTTTTCCTTTTCTGGTTAGGAGAGCCACAAGTTTATATTCCCTGTCTCCAAAAGTTATTTTTATATTTACTAAAAAATTTTCACTTTTAACATCAACAAAAGGTTTAATTCTATATATAATATCAGAATTCATACCATCTACTTTAATTAAGTCATTAACATTTTTAAAAGGGTTCTCTTTTCTATATTCAATTATTGAACTTGCAAGGGCTTCATCTATATCATCGTCGAGGGCTGTAAGTACATAAATAGAAGCTGTATTGATGTTCACTTTTCCATCTGAATACGGGCTCAAAACATCTTTTAATCCAACTTTAACTTCTCCTGAAACAACCTTTTTTCCTTCTTCTTCTCCTGAAAATATTTTTGGAGTTATTCCTTTTATCAATTTAAGTTCTTCAAGTGTATCTATTTTATCGTTTTTTGCTGGAAAATCTATATAATCTTCCTCTCCACCTGAGCTTTCCTTGTTTTTGTCTATCCAATCAATAATGTTGTATAAAACCTGTGTATCTATTCCTAAATAGTAAAAAAGTCTTTGAAAAATATCAAAAGCTTTCTGGTTTATCTCATCTTTTGAGTTAACAAGAATATTAGGATTTAAGTATCTTTCCTGGTCAGCAATTTCAATAACAAAACTCGCTTCTTTAAGTTCAACAGGCATCTGTTTAGCCCAGTTATCAGTTAATGAATCGTAATTTGGGTCATCTTCTTCAAGGAATTTTTTAACTGCTTTTATACCAACATCTGACATGAAATAAATCTGTTCCTGTGTTAGAACCCTCTGTACATAGTCATCAAAAAAATATGTATCTTTTGCCAGTTCAGTAACAAATGCAGAAAGAATACCAATCATAGCAAAAACAATAAATATTACCATTAAGCTTTTGTTCCTCTTGTATTAATGTAAAATTCTTCTCCATTTATTATTAGCTTGAAGATTGTTGGGACTTCTCCACCTTTGTAATTTTCAAGCCACCTATCACCTTCCAACACTTCTACTTTTATGTCATTAAATATCCCAATAACCTGTCTTTTTATCCCTTCCATTCCAAGATTTCCATCTACAAATGGGTATTCTTCGTAAACAACCTTTATTTTATCCCCTTCTTTTTCAAATATATATTCAGACCTTACAGCCCCTTCAAAAAATATAGGTAGCAGTGTGTAAAATGATATTCTATCCCTTTCTACAATGATATTTACAGGCTTTTTTTCATATTTAGCAAAAAGCTGTTTTGACAGTTGGTTTAATAAAGAAAGGTTGTTTACTTCTGTATTTATTGTTATATCAACATCTTTTATTCCTTTCAGGTTGTTAATAAATGTAAATCCAGCAACACCAAAAATGAGGAGTAAAAGGGTTATTACAAGAAGTAGTTCTAAAATTGTAAATGCTTTTTTATTTTGTAAATTCATACTTGTACATTTCAAGGATAGGCTTTTCATCCTTTATAAGTGTGTAAGTTATTCTGTTTATATTTTCATCGTAAAGCTCTTTTTTTTCTTCTATTTTTACATTTTTGTTTTTTTCTTTAACTGGAATGTTGTAAATGTACTCTTTCATATATTTTAATGCTCTGATTTTTTCAACATCTGAAGATGTTAAAGATATATACCTTGTCTGTATTTTTATCAGAACACTAAAAGAAATAGCCAAAATAACTAATGCAACTAAAACTTCTAAAAGTGTAAAACCATTCTGGGAGTTATTGAATATCCCAAACACTTATATCATCCTCAGTTCCAAGTTCACCATCAGGTCCTTTAGATTTAAGTTCATAAGGATGTCCTTCGGCTGGATAAATGTATACAAAATCATTACCCCATCCATCTTTTGGCAGAGAGTCTAAATACTTCCTCCATTTTTTTGGTTCTGGTGGGGATGTTGGCTTTTCAACAAGGGCTTTTAATCCCTGTTCTGTAGTAGGATAAGTACCATTGTCTAATTTGTACATCTCTAACGCCCTTTTCAGTTCTTTTAACTGTATTTTTGTTGTATCAATTTTTGCCTGGTCAACCCTTCCTGTCAGACGGGGAATAACAAGGGCTGCAAGTAAAGAAAGAATTACAATAACAACTAACAGTTCAAGTAATGTAAAACCTCTATTCTTCCTCATGTTTCTCCTCACTATCAATTAAAAGTAATATCTTGTACCAATAGAAACTTCTAAATACATTTTTGTATCTGGTAATAAATTTAAGGCAGGGGCTATTTCTCCAAAAACATCTAAAGGTAAAGAAGCAAAAAGATAGGTAACACCTAAAGGAATCCTTACACCTATTTCATCATCTCCATCACCAAACCTTGTTCTTATCCCAATTCCAGCGTAAACAGGAATTTCTCCTAACATCTGTTTTGTTGCATAAGGTTTAAGTAGTTTAAAATTGTGGTATAAGTAATCTGCATGAATATAGTAATATTTACTCCTTTTTAAAGACCATCCAACTGCAATATCTACTGCCTCTGTTGGTTCATTCCAGTATTTCATTGTAACCCCAGCAGGAGCTCCAAAAACAATTCCAATTCCTAAATTTTTCTTACTTCCAGCAAAAGATAAGCTTGAGACCAAAACAACTGTTAAAAAAGAAAGTAGTATTTTTTTCATTTTTCTTCTCCAAATCTGGATTAAGTATCAGAAACTTTTGATAATTATAATATAAAAAAATCAAGAATTAAACGATGATACCGCCAGCTAAAAGTCTGTCTTCTTCATAAACAGCAAGTATCTGACCAGGTGCATACCTAACATTTGGCTTTTCTAATTTTATTTCTAAAGTGTCATTTTTATAATAAAACTCTTTAACTTTTTCTGGTTTCTGCCTGTATCTTCCCTGAACAGATATATTTTTCCATTTTTCTATTGGAACAAAAAAGTTTATATCTTTTGCTTTTACAGTATCAGTCAAAATATCTTTATCTTCACCTACAACAATAACATTTTTTTCTTCATTTTTATCTAATACATAGAGGGGTCTATGCCAAGAAACCCCAATCCCTCTTCTCTGTCCTATCGTGTAGTTTGGAAGACCTTTATGTTTTCCTAATTTTTTTCCAGAAATATGAACGATATCACCTTCTTTAAAATCGTAAAGGCTGTTTTCCATAAGG
>JALSSE010000439.1 GCA_026984415.1 Hydrogenothermaceae bacterium
AAGTGTAAAGAGATGGAAATATATTCAGGTGTGTTGGTTTATATTTTTTATGGTTTTTATATTTTTTTATATTTCTATTTGAAAAAAATCTTTTAAAATATATTTTGTAAAATAAACATTAAGGAGAGAGGAGATGTCAGAAAATTTTGATAAGGCTGTTAAAAAATACAGATTAGAGGGGATTGTAAAAAAATACAGAGAAAAGGTTAAATTACTTCTTGAAAGAAAACCTGATTTAACACCTTCAGCTTATCGTGATTGGATAAAAATGATGCCTTATTTTACAAAAAAAGAGTATGAATACTTACTTTTCAGAAAAACTCCTTTAAATGAAAAGCAACTGAAAAATGTTGATGTAATAAAAGAAAGATTGAAGTACAACCTGAAACTTGCAAAGAGAATAAAAGATGAACAGTTAAGGCAAATATGGGAAGTTATGTCTCCAGTGTTAGATAAAATAAAAGCAGATGAATTAATTTCAGTTTTTGAAAATTCAAAGCTGAAAGAAGATATAAATCCTGAAAATTTAATTAATGCAGTAATTATGAATAAGAAAATTGAAGACATAAAATCTATGCTTAAAAAGATAGAAGAAAAACCAAAAGAAAAAATAAAAGCAAAATCTGTGAAAAAGAAAGCTGCTAAGAAAGAGCCTGTATCAAAACCAGACCCATCAAACGACGATATTTTCCTTGAAATACTTAATATGTGTAAATCTTTTACAAATGAAGTTGCAACATTGTTATTTAAAGAGATATCAGATATTAAAAAAGATATAAATGTTTTAAAAACCCAGATTGATGAAATTAAAAGTGAAATGGAAGAGATTTAAACCTTTTCTTTTATTGGCTTGTCAATCAAATCTAAAACTTTATAAATGTTATTCTTAAGGGATGTAATCTCTTTTGAGACTAAATTAATATGTCCCATTTTCCTTTTTTCTTTTTTTGTCTTACCGTACCAGTAAAGCTCTGTTCCTTCTATTTTTAGAATTTCATCTATATCTATATCTTCAAGGGATTTTCCTAATATATTTACCATTCCAGATGGAGATTTTATTTTTGTGCTACCAAGTGGAATGTTAGAAACAGCCCTTATTATATTTTCAAATTGAGAAGTGTACGCTCCATCCATAGTCCAGTGTCCAGTATTGTGGGGTCTTGGGGCAAATTCATTTATAATTGGCCTATCGTTTTTATCTATGAAAAACTCTACCGCAAGGAGTCCTACAATTCCTAACTCTTCCATTAAAGATGAAACAATTTCATTTATTTCTTTATTTTCAATAAAAGGGGCATAGTTGTATATTAAAATTCCTTCTTTATGGTAGTTAAAACTAATTGGATAAATTAAAATGTTCCCTTTTTTATCTCTAACGCCGATTGCAGAAACTTCATATTTAAATTCAATAAATTCTTCTATTATGAAACTTTCATTTAAAGAATGGTTTTTATAAATTTCATTTAAATCTGATAAATGTTTTATAACATACTGTCCTTTTCCATCATATCCTAAAGTTTCTGCTTTAATTACAACAGGAAGTTTAAAATTTTCTAATATCTCTTTTAAACTATGTCCATAGGCATAAGAAAATTTAGCAACTGGAAAACCTTTTTCTTTTAGAAAATTTTTCTCAGAAATTCTACTTCTTTTTATTTTTAAAGCTCTGTAATTGGGATGGTCTAATAATTTTTCAAAAACAAAATCAGGGATGTGTTCAAACTCAAATATAACCTCATCACATATATTTAAAAATTTATCTACTTCTTCATACTGAAAAAATCTGTCAGCAATTTTTGAAGCAGGTGCTTCAGGGCTATTTCCTAAAACACAAAAATTAAAATTCAGTTTTCTATTTTCAAAAATTGTCATCCAACCAAGCTGACCATCACCTATAATTCCTATATTCATTCAGGGAACCTCATATCAAAAACTTTTTGTTTTAGTTCTTTTCTGTAATTTTCTAATTTTTCAGAAATTTCTGGGTATTTATTTCCTAAAATTGAAGCAGCTAAAAGACCTGCATTTTTAGAGTTTCCAATTGCAACAGTGGCAACAGGAATTCCAGCAGGCATCTGGACTATAGAGTATAAAGAATCTATCCCTTTTAAATGTTTTGAAGGAACAGGTACTCCAATAACAGGAATTGTTGTAAGGGAAGCAACCATTCCCGGTAAATGGGCTGCTCCACCTGCTCCAGCTATAATTACTTCTAATCCTCTGTTTTTTGCAGTCTTTGCGTATTCGTACATTAAATCAGGGGTTCTGTGGGCAGATACAACCTTTTTTTCGTAAGGAATATCAAATTCTTCTAAAATTTCTGTAGCTCCTTCCATATGTTCCCAATCAGATATACTACCCATTATTACACCAACTAAAACCTTTTCCATCCCTTTACTCCTAATGTTTTTTTGAACCCTGTGCCATTCTGATGGCGTGTTTTAATAGTGGAGCAACCATTCTTAAATTATCTCTTACTCCGCCTCTACTTCCTGGAAGGTTGATTATTAAAGTATGATTTCCTATTATTCCTGCTGTGGCTCTTGATAGTAAAGATTTTGGAGTAAATCTTACACCAATTATTCTCATTGCTTCCCCAAAACCTATCATTTCTTTTTCAATAACTTCTTTTGTGGCTTCAGGTGTAACATCCCTTTTGCTAAAACCTGTACCACCTGTTGTGAAAATGATATCAATTTTATCTTTTAAGCTTTCAAATTCTTCTTTTATCTTTTCTTTATCATCTGGAAGGATTTTATAATGGACAACATCACCGTCAAACTCTTTTTCTATTATATCTATGGCAAGTTTTCCACTTTTATCTTCAGCTTCACCTTTAGCACATGTATCAGATAAAGTAATCACGGCACATTTTAATCCTGATAGGTCTTCTTCGTAATCTGATTTTCCACCAGATTTTCCTGTAAGTTTTATGTCTGAAATTGTCATGTTTTTATCGTAAGGTTTACACATATCGTAAACGTTTAAAAGTGCCGCTGAAACTGCTGTAAGGGCTTCCATTTCTACCCCTGTTCTTCCTATACATTTTACTGTTGATTTTGCATAAACTCCATCTTCATCTAATCTTGTATCAATCTGTACGTGGTCAACAAGTATTGGATGGCAAAAAGGAAGTATGTCTGGAGTCCTTTTTACACCTAACATTCCAGCCATCTGTGATGCAGAAAGAACATCTCCTTTAGCAATTTCTCCATTTTTTATCATTTTTACAGTTTCAGGACTTAAATATATTTTTCCTTCAGCAGAAGCTGTTCTTATTGTTTCAAATTTATTAGATACATCAGCAGGTTTAAAACCCATTTCTACCTCCTTGGTTTAATATTTTAAATAATAACAAGAATTTAACTTTTTGTTAAATAGATTTTTCTCCATATTTTTTTAGATATTTACCTTCAGTTATTTCTATTTTTAAATCTTGATTTTCAGGAAAAACGTAAAGATTTATTGTCTCTGCAATATTTAAATAAAAAAGATTTTTTTGTTTATCATAAGAAATAGAATAAACGCTGATTTTTGTATTAAATAAAGGCTTTAGCTCATCTGTTATCATTTCTTCATTAGGTATTTTTACATTTTCAGTTATTTTTTTAACTGCTTCTGGAAAGATAATATCTTCTTTTGATTTACATTTGTTAACATCATCTGAAACGTATAGTCTACATATATAAGGTCTGTAATCGTAAATATAACAGGTATTTGATTCTAAATTTAGCATAGGGCACGGTTTATCTTTTAAATTATCTAATTTTTCTTTAATTTTACTGTGTATGATTTCCTTATCTTTATTGTTTAAAGAATTTAATCCGTAAATAAGAAGTATTATTTCAGAAATATTTCCTTTAACTTCCCAATCATAGCAACAGTAAGCACATCCTTTATCACATGCAGTTTTTGTGTTTTCTTCTGAAAGGAATTCTTTAAATTTTGTGTCTATACTTTCGTTTAGATTTTTTTGAAATCCTAAAATTTCAGCAATAATTTCAGGTTCTCTATAAAGAATAAGTGAAGATATAATTAAATTTTCTAACTCTTTCAAACTTTTCTCCTATTGTTTTAACTAAATTATAAATTAATCTGTTGTGTGTTAAAATATAAAATAATGCTAATTTCCTTATAAAGAGGTAAGGTATGGATTTAAAATCAATTGAATTTTTAAGAAAAATTTCATATATAGAAGGTCTATCTCTGATTGTTCTCTTTTTTATAGCTATGCCTATTAAGTATATTTTAGGAGAACCTTTAGCTGTTAGGATTTTCGGAACAATCCACGGTTTATTGTGGCTAACATTTTTATATGCCCTTTACACTGCACATACAAAGAATAACTTTGAAAGAAATTTATCAATTTCACTGCTTATACTTTCTGTAATACCTTTTGGCTTTTTCTACATAGAAAAATATTTAAACCAGTTTAAAGAAAGATTTTTAGTAAAGAATGAAGCTAAAATTGATTAATAATTTAGTAATTGATTTTACATTCTTTAAATAGTTCTTCTAAATCTTCCTGTTTTAAAATTCTTATTTCATTTGTTGTTCCCGGTACACCTGCAGGGTATCCTATTGTTAAAACAAGCATATCATTTTCATTTACAAGCCTTTCTATATAAGCTTTTTCTACAAATTCACAGAGCATTTTTTCTGTATTTTCTCTTTCAGATAAAATCATATAAGGTCTTACTCCCCAAACAATGCTTAATCTTCTGAATACTTTTTCGTCGTGAACGTTTGCAATAATCTGGCAGTCTGGTCTAAAGGTTGATACATTCTTGGCTGAACTACCTGTCTGTGTAAATACAACGATAGCTTTTACGTTAAGGTTTTTTGCTAAATCACTGCTTGCCTGTGCAACTGCAAGATTTGGATTTACTATTTTGCTTTTAGATAGATAATACGGATAAATTGTTTCTGTTTCTAAAATTGTCTTTGCCATAACTTTAACAGCTTCAACTGGATATTTCCCGATTGTTGTTTCTTCTGAAAGCATTACAGCATCAGTTCCATCTAAAACTGCGTTGGCTATATCTGAAACTTCTGCCCTTGTTGGTTTTGGTGATGTTACCATTGAAGTTAGCATTTGGGTTGCTGTTATTACTGGTTTTACCTTTTCATTGGCTATCAAAATAACTTCTTTTTGAACTATAGGAACTTTTTCAAGTGGGATTTCTACCCCTAAATCTCCCCTTGCCACCATTATTCCATCTGCAACATCTACAATTTCGTGAATATTTTCTACTGCTTCGTGTTTTTCAATTTTTGCAAATAAAGGTATATCAGAGCCAAAGGATTTTATGTAGTCTTTAGCCAGTAATACATCATCTTTGTTTTTAACAAAAGAAAGGGCAATAATATCAAATTCTTCTTTTATTGCAAATTCTATATCTTTTTTATCCTTCTCTGTAAGTGCAGGAATATTTAGTTTTACATTAGGAAAATTTACACCTTTTCTTGAAACTACAAGACCACCAACCAGAACCCTTGCAACAACCCCATCATCTGTTTTTTCTGTTACTTCAAGGGAAATGCTTCCATCTGCTATGTAGATAATATCTCCTTTTTTAAGCTGGTCTAAAACTTCTGGGTGGTTTATGCTTATCATTTTTTTATTTCCAATAATGTCTTTTTTTACAATTTTTATTCTGTCTTCGTAGTGGAGATAAAATGGTTCTAAAACTTTTCCAATTCTTATTTTTGGACCTGATAAATCCTGTAATGCTGCTATTGGTTGGTGTAGTTCTTTTGCTATTTTCCTTACCTTTTCTAAATTGCTTTTATGCATCTTGTGGTCGCCGTGGGAGAAATTAAATCTGAATACATTTACTCCAGCTAAAATAAGTTTTTTTATTACTTCTTCTTTTGAGCTAACAGGTCCAATTGTTGCTACTATTTTAGTCTTTCTCAATTTTTTTCTCCATTTAGATTTTAAACTTTTTCTTTATATAGTTTCGTTTATTTTTAAACTCTGCTTGATATTATCTATCTAAATATTTCTTTATGTTCTGGGAAACTTTTGATGGAATTCCAAGCTTTCTCAATTCTTCTTCCGAAGCTGACAAAATATTGTCAATTGTTTTGTATGTTCTGTAAAGAATTTCTTTCCTTTTTTTACCAACACCTTCTATGTTATCAAGTATATCTTTTAAGGCATTTTTTTCTCTTAATTTTCTGTTGTAAGTTATTGCAAATCTATGGGCTTCATCTCTAATTGTTGTAAACAATTTTAGTAAAGGCTGATATTCGAATAAATGTACTTCTTTTTTATCATCTGTATAAATTATCTCTTCTTTCTTCGCAATTGAGAAAATTCTTAAACTATTTAATTTTAAAGCATCTCTGACAATCAACCCCTGTGTTAGTTGCCCTTTACCTCCATCAATTAAAACTAAATCTGGAATTTCTCCTGTTTCTTTGTATTTTTTAAACCTTCTGAATAAAACTTCCCTTAAAGAAGCATAATCATCAATACCTTTTACCGTTTTGACTTTAAATCTTCTGTACTCTTTTTTGTTCATTTTTCCATTTTCCCACACTACACATGAACCAACTGTAAAATCTCCTTGTAGTGTAGAAATATCAAATCCTTCAATCCTTTCCGGTAAACTAAACCCAAAAACTTCTTTAAATGCTTTTTCTACTTCTTCTAAATCCATAAATGAAATATTCCTTTTTATAAAATTGATTACTTCATCTGGGATTTTGTATGAAATTTCAACTGGAGATTTTTTAACTTCAGAAAGCCATTTTGTTAGATTTATTTCATCTTCAAATTTTTTATTAGACAAAATTTTGTCTGGAATATAATTTCCTTTACTGTAATACTCTGAAATTATTGTAGATTCAAAGTTGTCTGAGATTTCACCTTTTAATTTTAGTTCATCTTTGCCTATTATTCTGTGTCCTCTAATAACAACTAACACAACCTGATT
>JALSSE010000440.1 GCA_026984415.1 Hydrogenothermaceae bacterium
TTCATCAAAACTACAGACTATATCTTTCTTTATTTTTCCATCTTCATAAAACCTGAAAACCTGTTTTTTTGAAGGTAATGTAACTTTATGGGGACTAAATTTCATTTTTGGTTTACCATCGTATTCAACAAGTTTATAGGCACAGTCTAAATAAGGTAAATCAGCAGAAACAACTAATTCTGTTCCAACTCCCCACGCATCAATAGGGGCTCCCTTATCTAAATATTCTTTTATTTTGTATTCATTAAGTCCACCACTAACAAAAATCATTGCGTCTTTAAAACCTGCTTCATCAAGTATTTTCCTTGATTCTTTTGCAAGATTTATAATATCTCCACTATCTAATCTTATTCCTTTAAAGGTTTTTAATCCTAACTTTTTTATAACTTTTACAGCTTTTTTAACACCTTCAATTGTGTTAAATGTATCAACTAAAAGTATTGCATTATCTGGGTAATGTTTTGCAAAGTTCTCAAATGCTTCCTCTTCTGTTTCGTGGGCTAATATAAAAGAGTGTGCCATTGTTCCAAATATTGGAATTCCAAACTCTTTTCCTGCTAAAACGTTAGATGTTCCTAAAAAACCGCCTATAAATGAACTTCTTGCAGCTTTCATTCCTGCATCTGTTCCGTGGGCTCTTCTTAACCCGAAATCAACTAAAGGTGTTCCTTTTGCCACAGAAAAACACCTTAAAGCCTTTGTTGCTACAAGTATTGAAATTTGCATTGTATTTATTAAAAAAGTTTCTACAATCTGTGCTTCCATCAGTGGAGCTTCAACCTGTATTACAGGTTCATTTGGAAAAACAATCTCTCCTTCATCAATTGCATATACATTTCCTGTAAATTTGAAATTTTTTAAATAATCTAAAAAATCATCGCTGAATTTGTTTGTTTTTTTCAGAAAATCTATATCTGAGTCTGTAAATTTTATGTTTTCAAGATAAAATAAAACCTGTTCTAAACCTGCATTTAAAAGATAGGAACGGTTTTTAACAGGTCTTGTGTAAAAATCAAAAATGGCAGTTTTATTAAAATTTTCATTAAAATAAACCTGTGCCATAGTAAGTTCGTAAAGGTCTGTTAGCATTCCCATATTATTTTCATTTACAAATCCAAACTTCATAGTTTATTCCTCTCATTCAGGTAGTTAACTAATTTGTCTCCGAGGGTTGTTATATTTCCTGCTCCTAAAATTAAAACTACCTGTTCTTTTTTTAAAATATTCTTTAAAAGGTTTTCTGTTTCTGAAAGTGAACCTCCATAGTAAACATTACTACTATTTTTTCTTATTTTTTCAGAGAGGACTTTTCCATTTACATTTTTAACAGGTTTTTCTCCAGCTGAATAAATTTCAGTAATTACTGTTATGTCAGATTTATCAAAAGATTTTGAGAAATCATCAAATAAAGAAGATAACCTGCTGTACCTGTGAGGTTGAAAAACAGTTATAAGTTCTTTTTCTGGAAACATCTCTTTTGCAGCTTCAATCGTTGCCTTTATTTCTGTTGGATGGTGGGCGTAATCGTCAATTACAACTACGTCGTTTTTATATTTAATTTCAAATCTTCTACTTGCATTTTTAAAACTTTCTAAAGATTCTTTTATTACACAGAAAGGAACCCCAAGTTCAAGGGCAATGGAGATTGCTGCAAGGGCATTGTAAACGTTGTGCTTTCCAGCAATGGAAAGGTGAATTGTTCCTAAATCGTTAACTTTAAACTGGTATGTTCCATTTTTTATTTTTAAGTTTTTAGCCCTTATGTCTGCCTCTTTTGATATCCCAAATTTAATAACTTTTTTTTCTATTTCAGGAAGAATGCTTTTTACATTTTCGTCATCTATATTTACGGCTACTGCACCATAAAAAGGAACTTTATTTGCAAAATTTATAAAAGCCTTTTTTATTTCATCTAAATTTTTGTAAAAACCTAAATGCTCTAAATCAATATTATTTATGGAAATTATAGTAGGAGTAAGCCTTAAAAAAGAGCCATCACTTTCGTCTGATTCTGTAACCATAAATTCACCACGTCCTAATTTTGCATTACTTCCGTAAGCTTCTAACTTCCCACCAATTACAACAGTAGGGTCAAAACCTGTTTTTCCTAAAATTGTTCCTACCATAGATGTTGTTGTTGTTTTTCCATGACTTCCTGATATCGCAATTCCGTATTTAAATCTCATTAGTTCTGCAAGCATTTCTCCACGGGGAATTATTGGAATACCAAGCTCTTTTGCTTTTTTTATTTCTACGTTATCCTGTGTAACTGCAGAAGAGTAAACAACAACATCTGCACCAATTACATTTGTTTCATTATGACCTATAAAAACTTTTGCACCCATGTTTTTTAGCTGTTTTATTGTTGAGCTTTCTTTTAAATCAGAACCTGTGATATTGAAGCCTAAATTTAGTAAAACCTGAGCAATACCATTCATTCCAGAGCCGCCAATACCGATAAAATGTATATTTCTTACTTTTCCTCTGAACATTTAAAGACCTCTATGGATTTATTAAAGAGATATTATATAATATAAAAATGTTCGAATTCTCAAAATTAAAGAAATACTATGAAAAATACGACAGAAGGGTTATAGCCTTATCAATACTTTCTTTTGTTTTTTCTATTATATTTTTGGTTGCAACTTTTTATTATTTCTTTTTGAAGAAGAAAAACTCTTTTTCACCTTTAACTTACAACCATATTAAAGAAATTATCGTGATTTATAAAAAAATAAACAAAGTTAGTGATATTGTTCCTATCCAGTGTGAAAGTGTTACTCCTATTGTTTATACAAAAGTTATCTCTCTTGATAACTTGCCGGTTAAAGAAAAAAAGAAAAAATTCATTGATATTGTTTTACCTTCTATTTTAATTGCAGAGTTTGAAATAAAACAGGAAAGGGATTTTATTGAGAGAATTAAGAATAAAATCGCAAATGGGGAAAAGCTAACCTTATCTGAGGAAAAATTTTTAAGTAAAACATTGGAAAAATACAAGGCACAGGATATTTCGGAGCTTTTAAGAAAAATAAATATACATCCTGTAAGTATAGTTCTTGCTCAGGCAGCAATAGAAAGTGGATGGGGAAGCTCAAGGTTTTTTGTTAAAGGGAACAATATTTTTGGTGCATGGACCTGGAATAAAAAAACAAGAAATAAAATTGCAGCTAAAGGAAATAAAAAGGTTTATTTAAGAAAATTTAATAACATTCTGGAATCTGTTGAAGATTATTTTTACAGCTTAAATGTTAGCTGGGCTTACAGGCAGTTCAGACTTGTTAGATTAAAAACAAATGACCCATTACTTATTTCAAAACATCTTGATAAATACTCTATTTTAAGGAAAAGATATGTTGAAAAATTACAGAGGGTTATTAAAGAAAATCAACTTCAGAAATACGATAACTGCAAAATTAATCCTGATTATATCATTGATTAATTTTAACTTTTCTTTTGCAGGGTATGCAGTAATACTGATATATCATAAATTTGATGAGCCTAAATCTCCCTCTACTTCTATTCCTATAAAAGATTTTGAAAACCAGATGAAATATCTAAAAGAGAACAATTTCAATGTTATTTCTATTGAAAAATTAGTAAACTACCTAAAAAATAAAAAAGAAATTCCTGAAAAAACAGTTGTTATTACAATAGATGACGGCTATAAATCAACTATGAAAGCCTTTAAGATTTTGAAAAAATATAATTATCCATTTACTTTATTTTTATATATGGAAGCAGTAGGAAGATATCCAGCTTTTTTAACATTTGAGCAGATAGATGAATTAAAGAAATATCCAAAAATAACATTTGGAAACCATTCGTATGCACATTTAAGATTTGCAAAATACCCTTTAAGTGGAGATTTGAATTCTTATAGAATTTTTTTAAAAGATGATTTAACTATTAGTGAAGAAAAATTCCAAAAAATATTTGGCTATAAACCAAAATTTTATGCATTTCCTTATGGTGAATATAACGAAATTTATATTGATGTTTTGAAAAAAGCTGGATATGACGCCTTATTTACACAAGACCCGTCAAGTGTTGGAAATTTTACTGATAGATATCTCATTCCAAGACAGCCTATTGTTGGACACTGGGGCAGTTTAAAACATTTTGAGAAAATTTTAAAAATAGAACCTCTTAATGTTTCTTATCATTATCCTGAAATTGGATTTTTAAATAAAAATCCACCAGAATATATAAAAGTAAAAGTTGAAAATATACAAAATTATAAAAACTGTGGAATATACGTTTCAGAATTAGGATGGAGAAAAGCAAAAGTAAAGGATAGTTTTTTATTTATAACAGATATACCGAAACTAAAGAGATGGAAAAATAGAATAGGTATAACCTGTTTTAATAGGAAAACAAAAAGGGAAGCAAGTTATTTTTATATGATAATTAATAAATTTGAATAATTTACATATGTTCATACATTTTTTATAGAAAAGAAGAGGTGGGATTAATGAAAAAATTAAAAATTGTTAAATCTTTGTTAACATTCCTTATAGTTATGACTACCATTAATTTTTCTTTTGGAACTACAATTGAAAAATCTGATGTTTTAGATGATATAAAAGATAATATTGACGTAGATACCCACGCAAGTATTTCTATACAACCAAGTAATATGGACTTTTTAACAATTCCTGAAGATTGTGAATCTGTTGCAGTACCGTTTGGAGTTTACAATGATGGAGGGACTCCTGTTTATATAAGAGATGTGGACATAGTTGGAGATGACAGGCATGATTTTGAGATAGTTGATGAAAACTGCAAGCATGAAAAAATATCTGTTGATGATTTCTGTGTAATTCTTGTTAAATTTGCTCCAAAATCGGAAGGTTCAAAAGAAGCAACATTAAGAGTTCAATTCTTTGATTATGATAAATTAGATGAAATAGATTGGAAATGGAGCTGGGATGATTTATTAGATGAGATAACTTCAACAGAAGATGCAAGTTTAAAAGGATATGCAGTCACAAATCCTGCCAGTGATATTTTTGGAATTGACTGCCCAAAACCACCAGAATATGATGTTGAAGATTTTACAGGAAAAAAAGACAACAGTAGTGATTGGTTAGATATTGGATGTAGTATGGGAAATGTTGCTTCATTTCCTTTTTATCTAATAGTTCCTTTCTTATTAGGATTAAGAAGGTTGTTTAGAAGAAACTAATTTATAGTTCACTTCCAATTTACCACTTGATTTTTTGGATAGTGATATTACGGTCTATACTTTTAAAGTATTTACAGGAGTTAATATTTTTCATTTTAATCTTTTTATTTTCGTAATTCCTGAAAACTACTTCTTCATCGTTTATTTCTTCAATGTAGTTTGGAATTAGAGGTATTTTTCCTAATCCACCTTTTAAATCAACAGCATAAGTCGGAATTCCAAGTCCAGAAAGCCTTCCTCTTAAATACTCAAGAATTTCAACACCTTTAAAAATATCTGTTCTAAAGTGAACAACACCTTTTACAGGGTCACAGTAGAAAAGATAATAAGGTTTTATTTTTACCTTTAATAAATCCCTCATTAAGTTTTCTATTGTTTTTTCATCATCATTAATTCCTTTTAAAAGGACAGTTTGATTTAAGACAGGCGTCCCTGTAGATAGAATTTTTTTAACTGCTTTTTTTGTTTCGTCTGTTATCTCATCAGGATGGTTAAAATGTGTAACTAACCAGACTTTGTCATATTTATCAAAAAGTTTTAAAAGTTGTTTATCGTAAAATCTGAAAGGATTTACAACAAGTTCTCTACTTCCAATTCTTATTATATCTATATGTTCTATTTCATAAAGGTTTTTTAGTATATATTCTATTTTTGAATTTGGAAGAGTTAAAGGGTCACCACCTGAAATCAACACTTCTTTAATACTTTTATTATTTCTAATATAAGAAAACATCTTATCGTATTCTTCTTTTGTTCTTGCCCTTTCATCTTCTAAAAACATTCTTTTTCTCATGCAGTGCCTACAGTAAACAGAGCAAAAATTAGTAGCCCTGAATAAAACCCTATCTGGATACCTATGGGTAAGTCCAGAAACAGGACTCATTGTGTCTTCTAAAAAAGGGTCTAATTCGCTTTCTATCTGGGATAAAGGGTCTATCTCTTCAATAGAAGGTAAAATCTGTTTTAGTATTGGATTGTTTTTATCTGAAAAATCTTTAATTAAAGATAAGTAGTAAGGTGTTGTTCCAAAGTGGAAAATATTTTCTGTTGTTCTAAATGCTTCTTTTTGATTTTCATCTAATTCTAAAATATTTTTTATATCTTCATAAGTTTTAAACCTGTTTGCTATCTGCCATTTCCAGTTTTTCCACTGGTCTTCCTTAACATCTTTCCATATATCAAAATTTTTCCAATAGTTTTTTTCTAAAATTCTCATTTAACTACCGTACATTTTATGAAGAATTATTTCATTACTAAAAAGATTTAACATTACCGTCAATGTATAAACAACCATATAAACAACAACCAATTTTTCATTGTTTTTAAAAAATAGATAACCTCTTACTGAAAGGATAAATAAAAAAATTAATGCAATTACTGTTCCAGAGATAATGTGTATTTTAAAAATACTAATATTTTCATTTGTAGAGATAAGATATTTTAATTCTAAAACTCCTGATAAAAAAGCAAAAATTACTAAAATACTTCCTAAAATAACAAGAATTCCTGAAATTTTTGCAATTAAATCTTTTTGGGTAAAAATAGCCCCAAGCTCAAAAAATAAACCTAACACAGGAATAAGAACTCCAAACCTTCCAAAAAATGCGTGAAATAGGTCTATTTCCAATTTTAGTATTCTTCCTCTTCAGCTTTTTTGTATTCAAAAATAATTTCAACAATAAGAAGAACGATAGAAATAACATTTGCAACTGCTGCACCAATTGATAAACCTATTGCCA
>JALSSE010000441.1 GCA_026984415.1 Hydrogenothermaceae bacterium
GCTGTATCGCAGTTTTCTGGTAGCTGGTGTAGTCCAAATATTCTTATAGGCCTTTTTAGTCCCTGTAGTTTTATTCTGTTTTTGTCTTTTAATACTTTAAATGTTATTCCTGACTGCTTTAATGGTATACTTCTAACCTGAGATTTAAACTTTAGCTTTCCTACTTTTATACCTTTTTGTTTTGCTTTTGATAGGTCTGATAAATTTTTCTTTATTCTATCTAATATTCCTTGTTTCATTTGGGATGATAAACAGGTTATTTGTCTTGTTTCATATCCTTTTGGTGTTTTTATTTCTAATGCTAAAGTTTTTTCTGTTTTTGAGTTTAATCTGTTTTGTATATCTGCAATACAGTAGTTATAAAGCCATTTTGCTTCTAGAAATACTTTTTCAAGCCACTGTTTTTGCTTTTGATTTAAATTAGAGTATGAGATTTTAAGTTGATAGACTTTAGCTATCTGGTTTTTTCTTTTTTCTTTGGTCTTTTTTAAGCTTTCTTTTATTTTTTGTCTTTTTTGGATAGTTGTAGCCATATTGAAAACCTCTATAATAATTATAGCAAACTAAACGATTAAAAGGGTTTTGAGAATTTCTAACGAAACTTTCTGCTATTTGGCATTTTTTTCGTAAAGCAAATAGCTACAGTTATCACTATTGTTTATGGTGGTTCAGCTGGGAAAGAAGCTCCTTCAGCCCAGATTGGAAGCTATATATCCCTTGTTTTTTCCAGACTATTAAAACTTTCCCATGCAGATAGGATTTTAACAATAATTACAGGAGTAAGTGCTGGATTTTCAGTTGTTTTTGGATCTCCAATTGCTGGAGCACTGTTTGCTCTTGAAGCTTTTTTCTCAGGAAGAATTCTTTATAGGGTTTGTGTTCCTGCTTTTATTTCTGGTTTTATAGCCTTTTGGACTATGCAGGTTATGAAAGTTAGTTATATTTACAAACCTATAAAAGTTGAGTTTGTTCCAAATTTGTGGGAATTGTTCAATTTTATAGAGGTTGTTTTATCTGGAATTTTCTTTGGTTTAATTTCTTACATCATAATTATTGCGACAGAAAACGTCACAAAATTTGCAAAATTAGTTATAATTCATCCATTTTTAAAGGATTGGTTGGTGGATTGATAATTGTAGTTTTAACCCTCACATTTGGAGAAGAGTATTTAGGACTTGGATTAGAAACTATTTCTAAAAGTCTTTCTCAGGAGTACCATGCCTCTATTTTAGAACCTTTATTAAAAACTTTATTTACAGCTATAACACTTGGATTTGGTGGAAGTGGTGGATTTGTAACTCCAATCTTTTTTGTTGGTTCTACTGCTGGCAATTTTTTTGGACATCTTATAGATGGAAATATTCCTCTTTTTGCTGCTTTAGGATTTGTTGCAGTTTTATCTGGTTCTACAAATTCTCCAATCGCTTCAACAGTTCTTGCAGTTGAGCTTTTTGGCTCTGAAATTGTTCACTACGCAGCTGTTGCTTCTATTGTTTCTTATATTGTTTCCTCTAAAAAATTTGTATTTTCTGCTGAAATAATTGATATTATTGATAAAAGATTTAAAACCCATTATAAATAAAGCCCCGAAGGGCTTTAATTATAAACCTTTTTGTGCAATATATAAAGTTAAATCTCTTAACCTACATGAATATCCCCACTCATTATCATACCAGGAAGAAACATGAGCTAAATTCCCTTCGATAACATGTGTAGATAACGCATCAAATATAGAAGAATGCGGATTTCCTACTATATCCTGTGAAACTATAGGGTCTTCACAATATTCAAGAATACCTTTCATTTTACCTTCAGCGTATTCTTTCATCTTTGCATTTATCTCATCTACTGTTGTTTTTTTATTTAAAACTACAGTTAAATCTACCAAAGAACCATCAGCTACTGGAACTCTTCTTGCAGTTCCATCAAGCTTTCCTTTTAACTCAGGTAAAACCTCCCCAACAGCCTTAGCAGCACCTGTAGTAGTTGGTATTATATTGATAGCTGCTGCCCTTGCTCTTCTTAAATCTTTATGAGGTAAATCCAAAATTCTCTGGTCATTTGTATAAGCATGAACTGTTACCATATATCCTTTTTCTATCCCAAATTCATCATTTAAAACTTTAGCGATAGGAGCAAGGCAGTTAGTAGTACATGATGCATTAGAAATTATATAATGCTCAGAAGGGTTATATTTTTCCTCATTAACACCAAGAACAACAGTAATATCAGGATTTTTAGCTGGTGCAGTTATAATAACCCTTTTTGCACCAGCCTGAAGGTGTTTTCCAGCTCCTTCTCTATCCCTAAATACACCAGTAGCTTCAATAACTACATCAACTTCTAACTCTTTCCATGGAAGTTCAGAAGGGTCTTTTAATGCAGTTACTTTAATCTCTTTACCATTTACAACAATTCCATCTTCTGTAGCACTAACATCTCCATTAAACTTTCCATGTACAGAATCATATTTGAGAAGATGAGCAAGTGTAAATGAATCTGTCAAATCATTAATTGCTACTATTTCTATTTCCTCATAACCAAGACTTGCCCTAAAAAAATTCCTTCCAATTCTTCCAAATCCATTAATAGCAACCCTAATAGCCATTTTATTCCTCCTATTTATTTATTTTAGCCTTCTCTAAAAGTTTCAATGCTTTACTCACTACATTTTCAACATTAAACCCAAGTTTTTTCATAACTACATCTCCAGGGGCTGAAGCTCCAAATCTATTCAAACAAATAACATCTCCTTTATCACCTATAATATCTTTCCATCCAATACAAGAACCAGCTTCTATAGCAAGTTTTGGAACTTCCTCCAGAATAACGCTTTTCCTATAGCTTTCATCTTGCTCAAAAAATATCTCCCAAGAAGGCATTGACACAACCCTAACTTTTATTCCCTTTTCTTCAAGTATTAAGCAAGCTTCAAGTGCAAGATGAACCTCAGAACCTGTAGCAATGAGTATAATATCTGGTTCGTTATTAGAATCTTTCAAAATATAAGCTCCTTTAGGAACTCCTTCCTCTATAGGATATATATCAGGGTCTAAAACAGGAACACCTTGCCTTGTCAATATCAGTGCTACTGGTTCTTTTCTTCTCATTGCAACCTTCCATGCAACAACAGTTTCATTTGCATCAGCTGGTCTAATAACAGTAAAATCAGGAATTAGCCTTAAACTCATAATCTGTTCTATTGGTTGATGTGTAGGACCATCCTCTCCTACACCAATGCTATCATGAGTAAATATAAATGTAGAATGAATTTTCATTAAAGCTGACAGCCTTAAAGGTTCTCTCATATAATCAGAAAACACTAAAAATGTTGCTCCATATGGTATAACCCCTTTATGTAAAGCCATACCATTAATAATAGCCCCCATAGCATGTTCTCTAACACCAAAATGAATATTCCTTCCAATCCTTTTGTTACTACAATCAAGGAAATCGTTTTCACCTTTTATAATAGTTTTATTAGAAGGTCCCAGGTCAGCAGAACCTCCTAACATATAAGGGACTTTTTTTGCTAAAGCATTTATAGTATCACCAGAAGCAACTCTTGTTGCTATTTTTTTACCTTCTGGATAGTACTTAGGTAAATCTTTATCCCAACCATCTGGTAGGTTCCCATTAATAGCAATCTCTAATTCCTGTGCAAGTTCTGGATAAACCTTTTTGTATTCTTCAAAAAGTTTATTCCATTCTTCTTCCAATTTTTTACCTCTATCAATCGCTTTTCTACAGTGATTTAATGCTTCATCAGGTACGTAAAAAGGTTCAAGAGGCCAGCCAAACCTTTTCTTTGTCTCAATAACAGCCTCCTCACCTAGAGGCTCTCCATGAGCTGAAGCAGAATCTTGTTTTGGACTTCCATAGCCAATATGAGTTCTAACAATAATAAGTGATGGTTGTTCCTTGTTTAACTGAGCAATTCTTATAGCTCCAGCTATAGCTTCTATATCATTCCCATCGTTTTTTACATTAATAACATGCCAACCAAGAGCCTTAAATTTAAGTTCTATATCCTCTACAAACGTTATTCTGGTATCCCCTTCTATAGATATATAATTACAATCATATAGATAAATAAGTTTTCCTAATTTTAATCTACCTGCTAATGAAGCAGCCTCTGTTGATATACCTTCCATTAAGTCGCCATCAGATACAATAGCATATGTATAATGGTCTACAATGTTAAAACCAGGTCTATTATATCTATCTGCCAGAAAACACTCAGCCATAGCCATACCTACTCCCATCCCAAAACCCTGTCCAAGAGGCCCAGTAGTTGCTTCTACTCCAGGAGTTAAACCATATTCAGGATGACCTGGTGTTTTACTTCCCCATTGTCTAAACTGCTTTATATCGTCTAAAGTCAAATCATATCCTGTTAGATAAAGCAAAGAATATAAAAGCATCGAACCATGACCAGCAGACAAAATAAATCTATCTCTATTAAACCAGTTAGGGTTTTTAGGATTATGTTTTAAAAACCTATCCCACAAAACATATGCCATTGGAGCAGCACCTAAAGGCATTCCTGGATGTCCAGATTTTGCCTTTTCAACAGCATCTACTGATAGGAATCTAATAGTATTTATACAAAGCTCATCAAGATTTTTCGACATTATTTGATACCTCTAAGATTTAGATATAGTTTACACTATAAAATTTTAACAATTTTCAAAATGAAATTCTTAGAATTTTCCAAAAAAATAAAATATAATTTAATTTATAGTAGATTTTATTCTACTATTTCACTTTGAAAAATTTGAATTTTGAACTTAAGATTATAATAAAAATCATACTTTTGAGGTTAGTTTTTCCTCATACTAAAATCAAACAGTGTTTGAAAATTAATATAAATCAAACATTGTTTTAAACTTAAAAAGTTGTTATTATTATTTTTATGGCATATTATTATTTTAATGAAATTTTTAAGGAGGACTTAAAATGTCAGACAAAAAAATCGTTCCAGGTCCAGCAGGTTATATGCCTGAACCTGCAGTTTTCATGGGTGTAGAACTTCCTCCAGAAGGAAAGGCTCTTTTATACGGTGAAATAGTAGATGAAGAACAGGCTATGAGAGAAGCAGCTAAAGCTATGTTAACAAAATCAAATCCTACTATATTCCCAGGTCCACAGGTTCTCTGGAACTGGAAAGAAGACGTAGCTGATAAAGCTCAAGCAATACTGGAACTTGCTTCAGAAATTCCAAATTGTAGAATAATCCCAATGCCAGACTACAGACCAAAATATCCAAAAATTGACCCTGAAGCTGAAATAAATCCAAATCATCCAAACCTAACTATACTTCATAATAGAATAGAAGCATGTATTTTCGTAGGTGTGCACTGTCATTATGCTAACCTTTCGTTGAGAATGATTAGAGCAGGTACAAACTGTTTTACTATAGCGTTATGTGCCTTTATGGGACATGAAGAAGCTATGGTTTCTTTAAGAGATGTACACGCTGATGATATAAGAAGATTTAAAGATGTTCTTGTTCAAGTTAGAAATGAACTTGGTATAGAATGGACTCCAAAACCACCACCAAGAAACCCATCTTTACCAAAAGAAGAATGGGAAGCTTTAAACCCATTAGATTATGGAGATTATATGCATTTAATTATCCCTAGAAAGGGAGAAGAAAACGTTACAGAAACAGAGTAAATTCACTTTAGGAGGTATTAATCATGCCAGAACAAAAAGTTGTAGATACAGATTATCTTTTGCTTGAAGCTCCAAGAGAAAAGAAGTTTATTACTGGAGCTCAAGCAATGGCAGAAGCGGTTAAAAGAGCTAATGTAGATATGGCTATAGCATACCCTATAACTCCTCAGTCAGAAGTGATGCATCTTGTTGGGGATTTGTACGCTCAAGGGTATCTAAAAGATTACTATAGAGCAGAAGAAGAATACGGAACAATGTCAGCTATCGCTGGTGCTTCAAGAGGTGGGGTAAGAGTATTTACTGCTACTTCTGGACCAGGTCTTCTTAGAGGTATTGAAGCTATAGCTTCATGGCCAGGACACAGAATACCAGCGGTACTTGGTGTTTTAACAAGAGTTGTAAACGCTCCTCTTTCTATACAGCCAGATAATATTGAGCTTGCATATCTATTACACAGTGGAATTATTCTTTTACATGCTGAAAATCAACAGGATGTTTTTGATATGACCTTAGCAGCATTTGCTATATCTGAAATGGTGGATGTTTATATACCTGTTGCAGTAGCAACAGAAGGTTTCTTTGTAACTCACGCTAAAGGTTATGTTAATATGACACCTGAAGATATGAAACTTCCACCAAGGGACCCATATAAAGCTCCTGTTCCAGTAACAGATTGTGAAGTTCCACCAGCAAGAATTCAAAGAGATGCACCAGTTCAGAAGTCTAACTTCATGAGTTATCTAATACACGCAGTATGGCAGCAGGAAGTATGGGCTTCTAATATGAGAGCAATGAAATATATCTATAAATATCTCGGCGGACCTATAGAAGTAGTAAATCCAGAAGCGGAAGTCTTTGTAGTAGCTTCAGGATGTGCTGCAGCTCAAGGTAGAGAAGCAGTAAGATATGCTCAGCAAGAGGGATTAAATGTAGGGCTTGTAAAAATAAAATCAATAAGACCTTTCCCTGCTAAAGAAGTTAGAGAAGCTCTAAAAAATGCTAAAGCTGTGATAATTCCAGAACATAACATTGAAGGATGGTTATCTAAAGAAGTAAAAGCATCTATTCCAAACAGTGGAATAGTTACAGATGGACCAAGAGTTTACGGTGGAATGACTCTTCCAGTAGAATTAATTATGGAAGAAATTTACAAATCTCTTGGTGTTAAAGGAAAACAAAGAGTAGTAATTTAAAAAATTTTGATAAAAAAAACTAGGAGGTATTAAT
>JALSSE010000442.1 GCA_026984415.1 Hydrogenothermaceae bacterium
TGCCCATAGCGAGGAGGTTACACCCGGTCCCTTTCCGAACCCGGCAGTTAAGCTCCTCCGCGCCCATGATACTGGCTGGGAAACCGGTCGGAAAAGTAGGTCGGTGCCAGGGTTTTATTATTCTGTATTGAATGCCCTATCACCTGCATCTCCAATTCCAGGGATTATATACCCTTTATCATTTAATTTTTCATCAATCTGTGCTATATAAACTTTTACATCCGGATGTTTTTTAGAAATCTTTGAAAGACCCTGAGGAACTCCAACCACATTTAAGGATATTATCCTTTCAGGATTTTTTTCTTTTATTACTTTTATTGCATAATCTAAAGAACCACCGGTTGCTACCATTGGGTCTAATATTATTGCAGTTTTATTTTTTAATGGTGGAACTCTGTCGTAATACAGAACACTTTCTAATGTTTCTTCATTTCTTTTTAATGCAATGAAACCGGCCTGGGCGTTTTTTAGAACTTCAAATATACCTCCAAGCATTGGTAAACCAGCCCTTAGTATAGGTATAAAGACATATTTTTCTTCATCTATTACAGGAAATTTTCCCTTTCCAATCCAGATTTCAACTTCTCTATTTATTAATTTTTCATTTCTCATAGCTTCAATGAAAAGGATACGGGCTATTTCATTTAATGTTTTTCTAAAAACGTAGGATTTTGTATTAATATCCCTAAGTTCGGTTACTAAAGATTTTATTACTGGATGGTTTACTTCAATTACATTTTCCATTTATTTCCTCTTTTTCTTCTTCAACTCTTTATAACATTCATGGCATAATCCAAAAATTTCCAATCTGTGGAAATCTGGATGAAATTTGTATTTTTTACAGATTTTGTTTTGTAATTCTTCTATTTTTTCTTCATGAAATTCTATTATTTTTCCACAATTTGTACATATTAAATGGTCATGGTGGTGTTTTAAAGAAACTTCGTATATAGTTTTATTTTTAAATTTTATAACTTCTTCAACAAAGCCTAATTCTTTCATTATGTTTAATGTTCTATAAACTGTTGCCCTTGATACGTTTATACCTTTTTCTTTTATATTATGAACTAAATCTTCTATCTGAAAATGTCCTTCCGTTTTTAGTATCTCTTCAAATATCTTTTTACGCTGAGGTGTAAATTTTAATCCCTTTTTTCTTACTATATTTTTAAATTCAGAAATCTGTTTTTCTAAATCTAAATTTTTGTTCTCCATATCTAATCCCTATCTGGTTTTTTTAATTGAAAAGTGTTTTCTTTTGTTATCAAACAATAGTTTACTCCACCTAATCTTCCTACAATCTCAAGTTTTGTTGTATCAATGTATCCTTTTTCATTAATTAAATCATCTTTTATATGAAATTTTAGTATTTCACCTAAAACCATTCCCATTTTTCCTATTTCTATTATTTCGAACTTTCTACATTCTATATTTACAGGTGATTCTTTTATTCTGGGAGCTTTTATAAAATCTGAATCAATAGGTGTCAGACCGGCTTTTTCAAATTCATCTATTTCCTTTTCAAAAGGTAATGATGTAATATTCATTTTATCTACTAATTCTTTTGTAACTATATTTATAACAAATTCTCCTGTTTCTTCTATATTTTGCCATGTGTCTTTTTTTTCTTTTGTTTCTTTTTTCCCGATAGATATCATTACTAAAGGAGGAACACTTGATATTCCAGCATAATAGCTGAAAGGGGCAATATTCAAAATCCCTTCTTTACTAATTGTTGAAACCCATGCTATAGGCCTTGGAACTATACTGCTTATCATCATTTTATAAATCATAGATGGCTCTAAATCTTTTACGTTTATTTCCATATTAGAACTCCGGATATTCTTCTGTTTTTTGTATAGACCATTTAGTTATATATTCTACAATTTCATCTAAATCGTCCATAACTGTAAAAAGCTCAAAATCTTCAGGACTTATAAAACCATTTTCCAATGTGTTATCTTTTATCCACTGAATAAGACCATTCCAGTATTCACTTCCATAAAGTATAACTGGAAATTGTTTTACTTTTCGTGTTTGAATTAGTACAATTGTTTCTGTAAATTCGTCTAATGTTCCATACCCTCCTGGAAAAAGAACGTAAGCCATAGCGTATTTATTAAACATAACTTTCCTTGCAAAAAAGTACTTAAAATTGAGTGTAACAGTGGCATACGGGTTTGGAACTTGTTCAAAAGGAAGCTGAATGTTAAGACCTACTGATTTTCCACCACCTTCTTTTGCACCTCTATTTCCTGCTTCCATTATTCCAGGTCCACCACCTGTTATTATGGAAAATCCATGCTGAACTAATTTTTTTGCAAGCTCTCTTGCAGCTTCATAGTATTTATTACCTTCTTTCACCCTTGCAGAACCGTAGAAAGTGACAGCAGGAATAAATTCAGGTAATACGTCAAAACCATCTACAAAATCATCTATTATCCTGAAAAGTCTCCATGCATCTTCTTTTTTTAGTTCATTTATCTGGTACTTTTCCATATTTTTTCTCCTGTTTAGGTATTTTTGTAAAGCTCAATTAGAAAAATTACTATCAATCCTAAAACAAAATTGAGCTGAATAAGTTTTGTAATTTTTGAAATGATTACTGGTTTCTGAGCTTTATCTACTTGTTTTAACTTACTGAATAAACCAAAGTAAATATAACTAAAAACGATAACCATAATGGAATAAACAATCAGTTTTGAAATAAATAGTCCAGAATGTATGTAGTTGTGAACCCTATATCCACCTGTCAAAAGAAGCAAAAATATAGCTATCCACACAAGAGGAAAAAATCTTCCCATAGCAGCAATAACAAATTTACCTTTTTCTTCACCTAAAACCGATAAAGAAGGTCTTAAAACAAAAAGCGTATAAAACATTCCCCCTATCCATATTAAAATTGCCAATATATGAAACCAGTTTGCAACTGCTGTAATCATTTAGCACTTTCCTCCTGCTGACTTCTACCTTTCATACTTTTTGGATATAAAATTTTAGCCATTATTATTGAAACTTCGTAAAAAACAATCAGTGGTAATGCTAAAAATGTCTGACTTACAACATCAGGGGGGGTTAAGATTGCAGCCAATACAAAAATACCAACAATAAAATAAGGTCTTATTTTTATAAGCATTTCAGGGGTAACAAGTCCAAGTCTCGCAAGTAATGAAAGGATTACAGGAAGCTCAAACGTTATCCCAAATGCCAGTAAAAGTCTTATAACAAATGATATATAAGAACTTACCGAAAGCATAGGGTCTACATCAAGTTGATTGTAACCAAAGTTTAAAAGAAATTTTATTGCAAGTGGTAAAACTCCAAAAAAGGAAAATAAAACCCCAAAAACAAAAAATACTGTTGTAAATAAAACGAAAGGTACTACCAGTTTTTTTTCATTTTCATAAAGGGCAGGTTCTATAAATTTCCATAACTGGTAAAAAACAAATGGAGATGCAATAACAAATCCAACAAGTAAGGAGATTTTAAAAGCTGTAAAGAATGACTCTGTTGGTGTAAGTGCTACTAATTTTAAATCTGGAAAAACTGAGTTTAAAGGTCTTTCAAATATATCAAAAAATATATTTACCTGTGTAAAGACAACTATTGTAAATATTAAAACAGCTATTATACTTCGTATAAGTCTTGTTCTAAGCTCAGCTAAATGTTCTGTTATAGGGGCTTCAAATTCTTCAGGGTTTCTTTGTGTCATGTTGTTGTTTCCTTGGTTTCTTTTTCTTCTTTTTTCAATTCTTTAAAAGATATCTTTTCCCTTTTAGGTTTGTACTCTTCATCTATACTTTTTTCTAAGTCATCTGTTTCTTTTTTTTCTTCAGTTGATGATTTTTCTGCTATCTCTTCTTTCTTCTTTTTTGGTTGCTCTTCCTGAACTATTGTTGTTAAATCTGTGCTTACAGACTCTTTTACTTCATCAACTGCTGATTTGAATTCCCTGAAGAATTTACCTAATGTTCTTGCAGCTTCTGGCAGTCTTTTAGGTCCCAAAACAATTATTGCTACAATCATTATTAAAATCAGTTCCTGAAAACCTATTCCAAACATCTTTTTCCTCTTAATTTTATTTAATTTATTATAATCTAAAACATAGCTCCAATACTTAACTCTATTCTATATAAACTTTCTCCTTCTTTCCTGTCTAATTTTCTTGCAATATCAAAAATTATAGAACCAACTGGAGACGGTACAGTAACTCCAATTCCTGCTGTTTCCCTTAAGTAAAGGTTGTTCATATCATTGTTATCAATGTAAACATTTCCAAAGTCTAAAAATATTAAACCGTATAAATTTAAAGGTTTATAAAGAGGAATTTTTAAATCGTTATTAATCAAGATAAAACTTTTTCCTCCAGTTCCATTTTTACCTTTTATCTCTTCAAATCCAAAACCTCTAACAGTAGCAAGTCCACCTAAAAAATACCTTTCAGAAAGAAGTAAATTATCAACACTATCAAATATATACCCAATTCCTAACCTTTGTGTAAAAATAAGGTTTTTTATAGGGTAAAAATACCTTCCAAAAAATTCTGTTTTTACGTAATTAACATCCTGAAATCCTTTTACCAATCTAATTACAGAGTAAATCCCTTTTTTTGTGTCAACTTTTGGTTTCCTGTAATCAAGTGTGAGAATATACCTGAGTTTTAAAGATTTATACTTGTCCTGTTTTAGTATAACGTCTGTATTTTTTATTTCGTTCTTTGTGTACTCAAATATAAAACCGTGTTTAATATGTTTTGTTGATGTTTTTTCTATAGACACATCATAACCTTTTTTCCTTAAATCAAAAATTCTGTGGATTTCAGTTGATAGAAAGTAGGAAGTAAATGCAGAAATTCTTTTAGGTATAAGTCTGTCTCCAATTGAGTATTTAAACATAGTAGAACCTAAATTTGTTATTTCTGAGAAAAATGACGTTTCTATTCCTATTCCAAATAGATTTTTTAAAGTCAGAGCACCATAAACCCTGAACTGTCTGTCTGTATTATAACCAAATGAACCCTGAAAGAAACCCCTTTTATCTTCGTGCAAGATAAGAAGTTTATTAACTTTTTTATTACTTATATCTAATACAGGATTTACATAATCAAATAGATATGAAGAATAAAACGTTATTAGGTCTAAATCAAAATCGTCTTTGTCGTAATACTTTTTATCAGATAAATTCTTTTTAATATAAAAAGGCTCTAAATGATAAGTTCCGTAGATAAAAGTTAACCCATTTTTATACCTTTCACCTAATTTGGTTATGTAAATTACTTCAGCATAAAAGATGTTATTTTCTTCTTTTTTAAATTTAACATCAAGTAAAACATCCCCATCAAAATAACCCTTGTTTTTCAGGATTTTTTTGTATTTATTAAGATATTCAAGTATAAGATTACTATCGTAAACTTGAGGTGTTTTTGGAATTTCTTTAAATCTATAACCTTTATAAACTACTTTTTTTAATATAAATTTATTTCCTTTAAATATTTTTAATTTTATTGAGACAGTTTTTGAGTCTTCATCAAAAAATTCATCAATTTTATAAAAGGCATTTAAAAATCCTTTCTCCTGATATTTTTCAACAATTTTTTTTAGAAATTTTATAAATTTATACTTTGCGTAAACTTTTCCTTCAAACTCTTTTTTTATTTTCATAATAATTTCAGGAACATCAGTTTCCACAGAAATATTACTTATTTTATAGATATTCCCCTCTTCTATTTTAAAAGTTAGAAATGTTTCAGGGTTTTTAAACGATTCTGACCTTTTTATATCTGCAAATACCTTTACATTTATGTACCCATAATCCCTGTATAGTTTTTTTATTCTTTCTATACTTTCATTTAACTGGAAATAGTTAAATCCTTTTTCTTTAAATGTTAAAAGTTCCATAAGTTTTTTACTGCTGAAAGCTTTATTCCCTTCAAACCTAACTTTATATTTTGAGCCAAAAGTTATGTATATATAAACAGTTACCTTCCCGTTCTCTTCTAAAAAGAAACTCTGTAATGAAACGAAGTTATCAAAATAACCTTTTTCTCTCAGATATTTACTCAGGATATCAAGCCTGTCCTGAAGCATTCTAAATTTAATAATTTTATTTTTTTTTAGACCTAAAATTTTTCTGTATTTTTTCTTTTCTTCTGTTGTTAACTCTTTTTCTGTTAAAAATCTAACTTCGTTTAACTTTGCTTTTTTCCCTTCTTTTATTCTTATTTTAAGAAATGCATTTCCATTTTTATCTATAGTAGAAAAAACGTATATTTTTGCGAAAGGATAACCATTATCTAAATAAAACTGTTTTAATCGTAAAACTATATTTTTAAAACTTTTAGAATCAAAAGTGTGGTTTTGAATAATTCCTGCAATTGCAAGTATTTCATTTTTCCAGAAAGATTTATTACCTTTAACTGATATTCTTTTTACAACAGGTTTTTTCTTTAAAATCAGTCTATTATTTTTTATAGAGATTTCTTCAAAATCGTTTGTTTTTTCTAAATACTCTTTTAATAGGTATATATTTTTAGTTTTTTCGTAAATTTCCTGAATATTATTTTTAGGCAGAGGATAATTAGATTGGTAAATTTCACCAAAAGATAAGCCTATTAAGTTCAACAAAAATATTAAAATTATGGTTTTTTTCATTAACTATCTCTAATTCTTTATTAAAGAATAAAATATTTTAAAGAATATATTATATAATAGTTTAAAACTATTTAGAGGTGGCCATAATGAATGAAAAAGATTTAATGAGTAATCCTTTTCAAACAAATGCAAAATTTGAAAATATGAAAGAAGAGTCTGAGTTTGATAGAATTTTAAAAATATTAACAATACCT
>JALSSE010000443.1 GCA_026984415.1 Hydrogenothermaceae bacterium
CTTACCGTTGTATGTAGATTTCCTTTCTGTTAACACAAACTTTTTCAGAGAAGAAGGTGAAAAAGGGTGGAGAAGTGATAACATTCTGAGACTAAATAACTATTCTTACTGGTGGAGATACTCAAACAGATTTACCATATCACCACGGATTACTAATTACTCAAGTTTAGAAAATACAAAAGCAAAAGAAGGGACAAGAAAACTTTTAATTGTTGAAGATGTTGTTAGAACAACAACTGTAAAACAGTACAAAAACTTTATACATCAGATTATCCCAGAAATAAAATTTACATACATATCAAAATCAAATCAGGAAGATTTTCCACTTTTTGATAAGGAAGATAGAATTGATTCTTTTAAAGATATAGATTTTACACTTTTTAATATTTTAAGCTTTAAAAATGAAGATTTTTTAAGATGGACAATATCCTTTGGATATACATTTTTAGGGAAATACAAAATATCTGAAAATTTCTTTGATGGGAGTATAAAACCTTTAAAAAACAGTTTCTATTTTAAAATTGGAAAATTCTCTGGCGAAAATAACACTTTCTTTGATTTTAAAAGGGGAGTAAAAAGGTCTATTACATCTTTAGATTTACCTATAACAGACTGGTTTAAATACACCATAAACCACTCTTACGATAGAGGACTAACATTTGCAGGGGAAGAGTTCCACCAGTTAGGACAGTCTGTAACTTTTAATATCAAAAATATAGAAATTTACGGTTCAATTTTAAACAACATAAAAGAAGGCTTTGTTCAGCAAAAAAGGTTCTACATAGCTTTAGATAGAAAATGCTGGAAATTAAAACTTAAGTACGTTGAAGATTTTAATAAAGAAACAAATAAAATGTACTCAAGCTTTTTAATTGCCATTAATTTACTTAATATTGAGTATGCTTTACCTTTCCTCAAACCAAAATGGAGGCAACAACCAAAAAGCTAATCTAAATTATAGATTTTTCATAACTATCTGCTATATTTTCAACTTATGGAAAATAAAAGACAAAAAATCATCGTAATAAGTGGGGCAACAGCAACTGGAAAAACAGAGATATCAATAAAACTTGCGAAGAAAATAGATGGTGAAATAGTCAGTGCAGATTCTATGATGGTTTACAAATATATGGATATTGGAACTGCAAAGCCAACAAAAGAAGAAATGGAAGGTATTCCACATTACCTTATAGACATTGTTGAACCGGAAAAAATATTCAGTGCTAAAGATTTTGTAGAAGAAGCAGATAAAGCTATACATAATATATTCAAAAAGGGAAAAATCCCTATTGTTGTTGGTGGAACATGGCTTTACATCCAGTCATTACTTTTTGGTCTTTCTGAAGCACCAGAAGGAAACTGGGAATTGAGGAAATCACTGTATAAAAAAAATAACGATGAACTTTATGAAGATTTACTAAAAGTAGATAAAGAATACGCCCAGAAAATACATAAAAATGACAAAAAAAGAATAATACGGGGATTAGAAGTTTTTTATACTACCGGGAAACCATTTTCAACATTCCAGAAAGAACACGGATTTAGGGAAAAAAAGTATAACTTTACAGGTTTTAATTTTGAAAGGGATAGGGACGAAATTATGGAAAGGATTGAAATAAGAATTGAAAAAATGTTTGAAAAAGGGTTGGTAGAAGAGGTAGAAAAACTTATAAAAATGGGATATGAAAACTTTATTACATCAAATCAGGCTATAGGATATAAAGAGATAGTACCTTACATTAAAGGAGAAGTTGATTTAGAAACAGCAAAGCAAAACCTAATTAAAAACACAAAAAAATTTGCAAAAAGGCAGTTAAGAACATTTAAAAACAAATTTGAGTTTGAAAATATAAATTTATCTGACTATACAAAAGGAGAAGTTTTAGATAAAATTATTAATAATACTGAATGGAGGAAGACGAATGTCAATACAGGATGAATTGTTACAGGAATTCAAAGATGAAGGAAAAGAGGTTACAGTTTATCTCACAAGGGGAACAAGAATTACAGGTAAAATTGAAGGTTTTGACCAGTTTTCTATTCTTTTAGATGTAAACGGTCAAAAACAGCTTATATATAAACACGCAATAAGCACAATAGTTGCGGAAACTTAATTTTTTTATATATTTCCAGGTATGAGATGTATATTAGTAGGAGTTAAAACTAAAGAAAAAAAAGAAAAAGAAGTTGACTACTCTCTTTCAGAATTAGAAGGTTTGGTAGAAGCTCTTGACGGAATTACATTAGGTAAGCTATACCAGAATAAACCTGTTCCAGACCCATCAAGCTTTATAGGAAAAGGAAAAGCAAAAGAATTAAGAGAAGTAGCAGAAGGAATAAATGCAGATACCATAATATTTGATGTAGAGCTTTCACCTGTCCAGATTTCAAACCTTGAAAATATAACAGAAGTTAAAATAATGGACAGGACAGACCTTATCCTTTCTATCTTTTCCCAGAGGGCAAGAACAAAACAGGCTAAATTACAGGTTGAACTTGCCACCTTAGAACATGAGCTTCCAAGGGCTTACGGACAGAAAGGAAAAGCCCTTTCAAGAATCGGTGGTGGAATGCAGACAAAAGGTTCTGGGGAAAAAATTGGAGAAATAAAAATAAGAACAATCAAAAAAAGAATTTCTAAAATAAAAAAAGAGTTAGAAAAAATAAAACAGCAGAGGTATCAACAAAGGAAGTGGAGAAATAAAAATTTAGATATTTTTAAGGTATCACTTGTAGGTTATACAAATGCTGGAAAATCCACGCTCTTAAAAACATTAACAAACAGGGAAACTTTTATTTCAGACCAGTTATTTGCAACGTTAGATACAAAAACTTCATTTATACACTTTCCAGACATTAATAAAAAAATTTTAATAACAGATACTGTTGGATTTGTAAAAGATTTGCCTCAAGAGCTTTTAGATGCATTTGTAGCAACATTAGAAGAACTGGAGGACACAGATTTAATTTTGCACGTTGTAGATATTTCAGACGAAGAATGGCCACAAAAAGTTAAGTACGTTGAAGAGATATTACAAAAGCTAAATTTACAGGATAAAAAAGAAGTTCTTGTAATGAATAAAATAGACAAGGTTATTCCTTCAAAAGAATACTTAGATGATAGTCAGGAAACAATGTTTAGTGGAGAAAAAGAATCAATTATTATTTCCTGTGAAAAAAAATGGAATATTGACAAACTGTACCAACTTTTGAAAAAATATGCTGTAAATAAAGAATTGGTGAGAGGTTAAAATGGAAGACTGCATCTTTTGTAAGATAATAAACAAAGAAATTCCAGCAACAATAGTTTACGAAGATGAGCTTATAATTGCTTTTGACGATATAGCCCCACAGGCTAAAGTTCATACATTAATAGTTCCAAAAGAACATATACCAAACAACCTATACTTGGAAGGAAGACACAAACCTTTAATAGGACATCTGATTTTAAAAGCAAACGAAATTGCAAAAATAAAAGGTGTTGCAGAAACAGGTTTTAGATTAATTGTTAATACAGGAAGAGATTCTGGACAGGAAGTACCACACATACACTGGCATTTACTTGGTGGAGAACCTTTAGGAAGACTGGTATGCAAGTAAAAAATGATAAAAAAGTTAAACAATTAGACACACGGGGTCTTTTTTGCCCATTACCTTTAACTCTTGTTTCTAAGAATCTTAAAGAAATTCCTGTTGGGGAAAAATTAGAAATTTTAGCTGACGACAAAGCTTTTAAAAAAGATATAAAGTTCTGGTGTTTAGAAACAGGAAATAAGTTAGTAGATTTTAAAGAAACAGACGGTTATTTTATAGCTGTAGTTGAAAGGGGAAAAGGATTTCACGGTGAAGGTTTATGGGAAAAGATTAAATTTATTGCCCTTGGTGTTAAACTACATATACTTCAGCACATACTTGATTTAATACCTTCTAAAAAACCAAAATACCTTATTACTTTCGTTTCAATAGGCGAAGGTTTAAGGGCACAGGAATGGTTAAAGAAAAAAGGAATACATAACTTTTATGTTTTACCTGTCCCTGACGAAATTTACCCGTACTGTGGGCTTGTATTTGGCTTTACAAAAAAAGAAGATGCAGTAAAAATCTTCAATCTGCTTAAAGAAAATAAGTTTGCAGTTGAAGATATCCACATCGTTGATAAAGAGAAAAAATATCCAAAACTCAATCTAAACTGAAAATTATTTATTTTTATCTAATATAGTTTTTAAAACTGAGAATGGAGAATCTTTTCTTTTTGATTCCACTTCACAATTACACGGCTGTTTATTTTTATCAGCACCACACACAGGACATAACCCTTTACAGTTTTCATCACATAAAGGTTTCATCGGAGTTTGAACAATTATTTCTTCTCTTATTAAATTGTTGAGATTAAAATTCTCCTCATCTTCAAGGTATTCAACAATTAAATCTTCTTCGTTAAGTTCGTTATTTGTATGTATATCTTTATGGGATAAAACTATATTACTTGAAGTATCTATATCCATTATGTAAGGCTCAAGACATCTTCCACACTGTAATTTAATATCACTTTTTAAGTTTAAAGAAACAATGTAATCTTTGTTATCTTTGATTACATAAAGATGAACATCAACATTTTCTTTATCAAAAGAATACTCTTCTGGTAAATTTAAGTCTTTAAATGGTATTGAGTAATTTTTTTCTATAAAAGCTTCATTTTCTAATTCTTCTTTTAAGTTTAAAATAACTGCCAATTTTTATCACCTCTTTATATTTTTAGCAGGATAATATATGTAATTTAGTTTAATTTACAACCAAAATCAATTATATTTATAAATACGATGTTAAAATTTATTTGTTTGATAAATTTCGTAAATTTTATAAATTTAGTTTAAAGTTTCACAAATCAGGAGAAAATTTTGAGTTACGAAGCATTTTCAAGAAAATACAGACCAAAAGATTTTGAACAGGTTATAGGTCAGGAACCTGTTGTAAGAACACTGAAAAATGCAATTGAGTTAGACAGGATATCCCATGCGTACATTTTTGCTGGACCAAGAGGTGTAGGAAAAACAACAATCTCAAGAATTTTAACAAAATGTCTAAATTGTGAAAAAGGGATAAGTCCTCAACCGTGCAACCAGTGTGAAAACTGTTTAGAAATTGATAAAGGTTCATTCCCAGATATGTACGAAATAGACGCAGCATCAAATAGGGGTATAGATGATATAAGAAATCTTAAAGACAATGTAGGATATGCCCCAATAAAAGGAAGATACAAAGTTTACATAATAGATGAAGCCCACATGCTTACAAGGGAAGCATTTAATGCCCTTTTAAAAACACTGGAAGAACCACCACCTAAAAATATTTTTATTCTTGCAACAACTGAACTTCACAAAATACCTGATACTATAAAATCAAGATGCCAGACATTTATTTTTAAACCGCCATCTGTAAACCAGATTAAAGAATACCTTGAAAAAATACTAAAAAAAGAAAATGTTGAATACGAAGAAACTGCCTTAGAACTGCTTGCAAAAGAAAGTGAAGGTGGAGTTCGTGATTCAGCAAGTTTACTTGACCAGGCAGTAACATTTGGAAGCGGTAAGGTGACAGAAAAAGTTGTAGAAGAACTTTTAGGCATTTTACCCCACCAGTTAGTTTTAGAATTTGTCAAAAATATAAAAGAAAAAAATATTAAAGAGCTTGTAAAAACAATTAATGGGTTAGACAAAGAAGGGTACGATTTAAATGTGTTCTGGAAACAGGTAACAGATGAAATATACAACCAGCTACTGAACATTTCATTAGAAAAATCAGAAGAACAGATATTTGATGAAAATGATGTTAAAGAACTGATTTACATACAAAATTTATTTAACAAAGCATTAGTTGAGGCAAAAAATTTCCCAGATGTTAAAAATATTTATACTTTGTCTGTTCTTAAATTAGAATACATAAAAGACATAAAACCGGTTTCAGAGTTAATTCAAAATCTAAAAACGGGAAAAATTACAGTATCAGAAGAAAAAAAAGATGATAGAGTACAGGAGAAACAAAAAGATAAAGAATTTTCTCTACAAAATGCCATACTAAAAATAGGAAAAGAAGCTGGGGGAATAGTTTCTTCAACATTAAAGAAAATAAAAATTGAAGAGGAAGAGGATAAATTTATTTTTGAAGTAGATGAAACATTCTCCCCTATGCTTAAAGAAAAATTAGATATTATACAAAAATACTTTCCTAAAAAAATAGAATTTAAAGAAGTTAAAAAAGAGGCAAAAAAAAGAACAAAGAAAAGAGACGAATCTGTTGATAAAGTTTTAGAACTTTTTCAGGGAAAAATACTGAATTACAAGGAGGAATAGATGTTTAATTTAGGAAATATTGCTGAACTTATGAAACAGGTTAAAAATATGCAGGAAAATGTTGAAAAAACGAAAGAAGAACTGAAAAAAGAAAAAATTGTTGTTGAAGTAGGTGGAGGTATGCTAAAAATCATTGTTAATGGGTTAGGAGAAATAATAGATTTAGAAATAGACGATTCTTTATTACAGGATAAAGAACTACTGAAAGATTTATTACTTTCAGGAATAAATGAAGCACAAAACAGGGCAAAAGAAGAAATGGCTGAAAAACTTCAAAAAGCTGCTGGATTACCAGGTGGATTAGGAGGTTTAAGTAATTTATTCTGATGGAAAAAGAAATAATACCTAAACTTTTAAATAAAGTTGTAGATGAACTTTCCGAGCTTCCTGGATACGGGGAAAAATCTGCCCAGAG
>JALSSE010000444.1 GCA_026984415.1 Hydrogenothermaceae bacterium
TGGAAGATAAATAAAGATAAACTGATTAAAAAAAATTTGAATTTCATAGCTACCTACCTTAAAACTTAAATTAAATCCTATTCTACATTATATATTCTTTTTTAGTAATTTCTTTCATGGGATTCAAATTGAGTTTTTCCGTTTTACAACTAAGTCTGGCTTTCTTCTGCTATTTCAACAGCTTTCATAACTGCCTTTGCTTTATTTACAGTTTCTTCGTACTCTTTTTCAGGAACAGAATCTGCTACAATACCTGCTCCAGCCTGAACATAAATAGTATCGTCAACAACTACTGCTGTTCTTATTGCTATTGCAGTATCTAAATTTCCGTCAAAAGAAACATAACCAACAGCTCCAGCGTAAGCTCCTCTTTTTTCAGGCTCTAATTCCTCTATTATCTGCATAGCTCTGACCTTCGGGGCACCACTTACTGTTCCTACTGGAAATACAGATTTAAGTACATCTAAAGGGTGAAGTTCTTTTTTTAATTCTCCAGAAACATCAGAAACTATATGCATAACGTGGGAGTACTTTTCAATATACATAAAATTATCAACCTTTACAGTTCCTGTTTCAGAAACTTTCCCTACATCGTTTCTTGCAAGGTCAACTAACATCAGATGTTCAGCCCTTTCTTTTTCATCATTCAATAGTTCTTCTTGAAGTTTTTTGTCTTCTTCTTCATTTTTTCCACGGGGTCTTGTTCCAGCAATTGGTTTTGTAAGGATTTTGTTATCAACGACAGATACAAGTATTTCTGGTGATGAACCAATTAATTTTATGTCTCTAAAATCTAAATAAAATAAATATGGAGATGGATTTATAACCCTTACAGAACGGTAAACATTTATCGGGTCAGTTTTTAGTTTTTTTGAAAATCTCTGGGAAATAACCACCTGAATTATATCCCCTTCAACAATGTATTCTTTGCATTTTTCAACAGCTTTTAAAAAGTCTTCTTTTTTAAAGTTAGATTTCCAGTTTTCTATTTTTACATCTTTTATATTTTGTAAAGACAGTCTGTCTAATTTTGCTTCTGTGTATAGCTTCTGTTCTATATTTTTTATTTTTTCTAAAGTATTTTTGTAGACCTCTTTCAGGTCATCTTCTTTTTTTAAAATTGCACACACAATTATTTTTATTTTGTTGTTAACATTGTCAAATGCTATAACTTCATCACTTAGAAAGAAAAATATATCAGGGATTTGTAAAACATCTGGTTTTGTGTCTGGAATTGGTTCATAAAAATGGATAACATCGTACCCTACATAACCAACCATTCCACCCCAGAAAGGAGGTAAATCTTTTATTTTTGCTGGTTTAAATTCTTTTAAAATCTCTTTTAAATTTTCTATCGGGTCTGTTGTGTTTTTGTAGTTTATTTTTCCTTTGTTGTAAAATTCAGCTACATTCCCTTTTGTTCTTATATAAACAGGTAGAGATGAACCGATAAAAGAGTACCTTCCTACATTTTCCCCTTTCTCTACACTTTCAAGTAAAAAATTAAACCTATCTGGAGAATATATTTTTGAAAAAACAGAAAGGGGAGTATCTATATCTGATAAAATTTCTTTAAATACAGGAATAACATTATAATTTTTTGCAAGTTCAGAAAATTGGTCAAAAGAAAGATTTACTTCCATTTATATTTGCTCCGTTTTTCAGTTATTTTAACAATTATTTTAGGATAAATACAATTAAAACTGTAATATAATTATGAAATATAATTTCGTTAAAATTGGAGTGTTAAATGAAACCAAAAGTTAAATCTCCACTTATTCCTGAAGTTCTTGAAGTCAAAAAAATTCTGCGAACTTTGAACCTACATACTGTTTGTGAAGAAGCATCCTGTCCAAATATTGGAGACTGTTTTTCAAGAAAGACAGCAACTTTTATGATAATGGGAGATACATGTACAAGAAACTGTCCTTATTGTGATGTATCCCATGGAAGACCAAAGCCACTTGATAATAACGAACCAAAACATCTTGCTGAAGCAGTTAAAAAGCTTGGGTTAAGGCATGTTGTTATCACTTCAGTTAATAGAGATGATTTATCAGACGGTGGAGCTTCCCATTTTGCAGATGTAATTAAAGCCATTAGAGATTCAAGACCTGAATGTAGTATTGAAGTTTTAATACCAGATTTTCAAGGAGATGAAAGGGCTTTAAAAACAGTAGTAGATGCAAAACCAGATGTAATTAATCATAATATAGAAACAGTTCCTTCCCTTTATCCAAAAGTTAGACATAGAGGAAATTACCAGTTATCTTTAAATGTTATAAAAAATATAAAAGAGTTTGACAGTAGTATTTTCTCAAAATCTGGAATAATGGTTGGACTTGGGGAAGAAATGGAAGAAATTTTTGAAGTTATGGAAGATTTAGTAAATGTAAACTGTGAAATTTTTACAGTAGGCCAGTATTTACAGCCGTCAAAAAACCATATTAGAGTCCAGAAGTACTATTCTCCAGAAGAATTTAAAAAATTAGAAGTTGAAGGGTATAAAAGAGGCTTTAAAGAAGTTTACAGTGGAATACTTGTAAGGAGTTCCTTCCATGCTGACGAAGTGTTTGATAAAGTTATAAAATAAAGAGGATGGGTTCTAACTATGAAAAAAGTGTTAGTTTTAACAGGAGTTCCAGATTCAGGTTGTGTAAAACTTGTTCCAAAAGGAACAAAACTGACTATGGTTTTTGAAGGTGCTGAAGATTTTGCAAGTTATATGGCAGGTGAAGAAGAGTTTCAGTTTAATAAAAAAATTCTGACTCCATCTGGAAAACAGGAATTACCAAACCCGATGGCTTTTGATTTGGTAGTAAATGTTATTTGCGACCCAGATTTTAGTGGTAAATCTTTACTAAAAGCATTACAGATAGAAAAGGCAGCAAAGGATGTTCCGTTTATTAATCGTCCTTCAGAAGTTTTAAATACTGCAAGGGATAAAATTTCAAACCTTTTAAAAGGTATAAAAGGATTAGTTGTTCCAAAAATATGGAGATTAAAACCACGTAAGTTAAAAGATATTTACGAATTTATTGAAAAAGAAGGAGTTAAGTTTCCATTTTTGTTTCGTCCAGCAGGAAGCCATACAGGACAGGGGTTAATAAAAATTGATACAAAAGAAGATATAGAAAAGTTAGAAATGTTTCCTTTTGATGGTTCTGACTATTTTATAATTGAGTTTTATGACTTTAGGTCTGAAGATGGTTTATATAGAAAAAGTAGAGTTTATTTCATAGATAAACAAGCTTTTCCTCGTCATTATATTGTATCTAAAAATTGGAAAATTCATGCAAGAAATAGGGCTGAATTTATGCAAGATGAAAAGTATCAAAAGGAAGAATTGGATTTTGTAAATAATTTTGATATAGAAAACTATAAACCATTGAAAGAGATACCTGAAAAAATTAACCTGGATTATTTTGCAGTTGATTTTGGAATTGATAAAGATGGAAATATTGTGGTTTTTGAGGTTAATAGTTGTGGGAAACTTTTAGGTTCTGATAAAAAATCGAATTCCCAACCACATGTTAGGAAAATACTTGACTCTATAAAAGAGATGTTTTTAAAAAAGGCTAAATAATGTTTAATGAGAGTTATAAAGAAATTTTTGAAAAAAGAGGAAAAGAGTACGACCTTGCAATGTGTAAATTTCCCAATGCAAGGGATGAAGAGTTTTTTAATATTATTAATATTGCTGATTTGAAAGATAATCAATCTTTGTTAGACATTCCGTCAGGTGGGTGTTATCTAAAAAGGTATATTCCAGGAAGTGTTAACTATCTACCAATTGAAACAACTGAGACATTTGCAAATTTTTGTAGAAAAAATAATAATATAGAACCTATTGTTGTTGAAAATATTCATAATTTGCCATTTAAGAATGAAAGTATAGACAGGATAATTAGTCTTGCTGGAATACATCACTTGACAGATAAAGATAAAGAAAAATTTTATATTGAATCTTTCAGGATATTAAAAAAGGGAGGAATTTTTGCTCTTGCTGATGTATTTGAAGGAACACCTTCTGGAAGATTTCTGAATGAATTTGTTGATAAATATAATCCAATGGGACATAAAGGAATATTTCTTAATAAGAAAACAACAAACACATTAGAAAATATAGGATTTAGAATAAATTTTAGTGAAGTAAAAAATTACTATTGGAAGTTTAAAACCCAAACCGAAATGATAGAATTTATAAAACTGCTTTTTGGTATTTTTAAAGCAGATAATAACTCTTTATTAGAAGGTTTAAATAAGTATTTAGGGTTTATTGAAAATCAAGGTCAAATTTTATTAAATTGGCAGTTATTTTTTATTAAAGCGATAAAATAGAATTAGTGGTAAATGTTATATTTTTATCATTTTATCCTTTCTTTTGCCAGTTTTATTATTATTTCCACAACCTCATCAATTGTTTTGTCTGTGGTATCAATAATAATAGAATCTTCAGCTGGTTTTAAAGGGGATTCTTTCCTTTCTGTGTCCATTTTATCCCTTTCTTTTACCTTTTCTAACAGATGTTCGTAAGGGATGTTAAAACCTTTTTCCTTTAACTGCTGGTATCTTCTTCTTGCCCTTTCTTCTGGAGATGCTGTCAGGAATATTTTTAGTTCTGCTTCAGGGAAAATTACAGTACCTGTGTCTCTCCCTTCAATGACTACATTTTTTGCCCTTTCTCCCAATTCCCTTTGGAGCTGGACAAGTCTTTTTCTTATCTGACCGTATCTTGCTATTTGCGAAGCTAATTTTGCAACATCTTCCGTCCTGATTTCTTCTGTAACATCTTCACCGTCTAAATAAACTTTTAGCCCTTCTTCTGACTGGACTAAATCAATTTTTGTATTTTCCATCATTTTTACAATTTCAGAAACTTTTAAAGGGACTTTTGTTTTTATTATTTTTAGAGCAACAGCCCTGTACATTGCTCCTGTGTCTATGTATGTAAACCCTAATTTTTCTGCCACTAATTTAGCAATGGTGCTTTTACCAGAGCCTACTGGACCATCTATCGCAATTATCATATCTTAAATTCCTTTTTGTTATTCTTTATTATTTCTAATATTTCCTCAGGGTTTGATATTTTTATCTCAGCATCAATATCAAAGTTGTGTGGAGTCTCATTTAAAATAAACTGGACATCTTTATTTTCTTCTGTGTTAAAGTTTTCTACCATCATTAAGTCTGACTTTGTATCTCCAATATAATAAACAGGTTCTATGTATTTGTACTTTTCAAAAAACTTTTTTAAAGGATATGCTGAAGGCTTTCTCAAGTCAGGGGCAGGAATATCATCTTCTGTGATTATATAATCAAAATATTTATAAAGGTCAAATTTTTTAAACGAGTAATCTAAATCTTCAAAAGGTCTTCCTGTGATCACTCCCATAATAACACTTTTATTTCTTATTTCATTTAACAAATCGTGGGAAAAAATCATATTTTCTTTATCCCTGTGGAATTTGTACCTTTCCTCAAAAAATTCTATTAAGTCCTCATAATTAGGAACTTCAACGGATAAATCTTCCGCAAATCTGTACATATCTTCTAATCTCTGTGAAAAATTAACAAACATATCTTTAAAATTTTCTAAATCTGTGTTCAACTGGGCAAAAATTATCCCTGCAAGGGAAGCATCCCAGTCGTTGTTTATATTAAATGAGAATTTAATATCAAGAAGTTCTTCTAAATTAATATCTTTTTCAGAAAAATAGTCTACTGTATCTTTAATTGAACTATGGTAAGACTTTGATACATTAATAAGAACACCATCTACATCAAAAATAGCTATCATAATAACCCCTTTTTATTATTTTCAGGTAATTTAATTTTAAATCTAAATATTTCAACTTCTCTATAAAAAATCATAGTGTAAATATCTAACTATTATATAATTTTATGAAAGTTATATAAAACGGAAGGGAAAATGTTAGGAATAGAGAAATTAATGGAAATAATTTTCAATAGGGAAAATACCCCAAAAGACAAAAGGGAAGATTTTGATGTAGAAGGAAAATTTATCCATGGACTTTTATTTTATAACTCTTACTTTGACAAAGTAGCAAAGGCTTTACCTAAGCAAACAGTCTGTTTTATAGTTGGAGGATGGGTAAGGGACAGGCTTATTAATAGACCTATTGGAAATAAAATTGATGTTGATTTTATTGTAACATCAGACCCATTTGAAATTGTAAAAAATTTGCAAAAAATTGTTGGTGGTAGCATTTTCCAGTTTGAAAAAGAGAAAAAAGTGGCGTCTATTGTTTTTTTTGAAGGGGATGTAAGGTACAGATTTGATTTTTCTTATCTTGATATATCAGACATTATGAGTTCAAATGTAGATTTAAATGAAAAAGAAAAACAGATTATTAAAAGAATAGAAGAAGACCTTTTAAAAAGGGATTTTACAATCAACGCAATTGCAGTTAATTTTGATGACACCCTCGGTTTAGGAGCTTCCCAGACTGTTCTTTTTGACCCGTCAAACGGATTAGAAGATTTAAATGAGGGAATAGTAAGACCAATATCTTTTCAGAATATACAGGAAGACCCAGTCAGAATTTTAAGGGGATACAGAATTGCACAGGAAATAAATTTTAAAATTGAAAAAGAGTTCGATAAATGGGTATCAAAGAACAGAGAACTGATTAAACAATCTCCAAAAGAAAGGATAAGAGATGAACTTTTA
>JALSSE010000445.1 GCA_026984415.1 Hydrogenothermaceae bacterium
TGGAAACAAGAGAAAGTTTTAGATGGAGAGGAATAGGAGATATTCCTTATTCAGCCTTAAAACTCAAAGACGAATATTCAGAGCTTGATGCAGAAAAGGTTTTTGCTGATATACTACCAAATGAACCTATTGACGACCATAAATTGTGTATATGCGGAGATATCTTAAAAGGAGTAGCAAAACCTTTTGAGTGTAAAGTATTTGGAACTGCCTGCACCCCCCAAAATCCTCTTGGCTCATGTATGGTTTCCTCAGAGGGAGCATGTGCAGCATATTATAAGTATGGAAAATTAGAGTTAGTTTAAAGGTATGATTAAGGAACCACAGATAAAAAAGTATTCTAAAGAAGACTATATAAACATGATTGGAAAAGAGATAGAAAAAGTGGTTGGAGATAACTGCCTTATTATATTTTTTGGCTCTATTCTCTCTGATAAATTCGGCCGAACGTCAGATATAGATGTTGCCCTGTACTGCAAAGAAAAACTGTCAGACAAAAAATTTTTGGAAATTATAAACAATTTAGATAATCTTCCCATACTGAGGGAGATTGATATTGTAGATATAAAAAGGTTAAAAAATACTAAACTGCTAAAAAATATATTAAAGGGAAGAGTATGGAAAAATATTCCAGAGCTTTTGAGAGATTTAGAAAGTCATATAAAAAATTTAGAGAAATAATAGAAAATCCCCTTTTTCCAGAGATTTTTAAAGAAGAGTTTATTATTGAGATAACAACAAAGAGATTTGAATATACTTATAAATCTATGTGGAAAACAGTAAAAGAGTTTTTGAGATTAAGAGGCATTGAGTGCAATTCCCCCAAATCCTGTTTTAGAGAGCTGTTAAAAGAAGGAATAATTCCTGAAGATTTTGAAGAAACTCTTGCTAATATGGTCTTTTTGAGAAATACATTAGTTCATGTTTACGATGAAAAACAGGCAAAAGAAATTTATGAAAAACTTAAATCAAAAAGTATATTGAAAACATTTGAAACAGTTATTAATTCTTTAGAAAGTGAGAAACCTTAAGGAGTAAAAAATGGGAAAGATAATCATTGAGTTAGAAGAAGACATAAATATGAAAATTAAAGCAAAAACCCTGCAGGAAGCCATTAAGAAAATACAGGAAAAAGAAAAAAAACTGTCAGCAGTTAAGCTTAAAACTAAAAATTTTAAATTTGATAGGGAAGAAGCTGAAAAAAGATGAAAAAAGTTTTTATAGATACAAATGTTTTAATTTATGCTTACTCAGAAGATGAGCCTAATAAAAGCAAATTAGCAAACAAGATAATTTTTTCCAATAAATCTATAATATCTACACAAGTTATAAACGAGCTTTCTAATATTCTGTACAAAAAATTTAATCTAACTGCACCTCTAATATTAAAACTCATAGATGAATTAGAAGAAAACCTTGAAATTGTAAATTTCAGCATAAACACAATAAAATTAGCCCATAATATAAAAGAAAAGTATAAATACAGCTATTACGACAGCTTAATCATTGCTGCAGCTTTGGAAAATAATTGTTTAATTTTATATTCAGAAGACATGCAACATAATCAGACAATAGAAAACCAGTTAAAAATCATAAATCCATTTAAAAAATGAGGTGGCCATGAAACAGATACTCTTATCCCACGGTGGTGGTGGAGAAGAAACACAAAAACTGATAAAAGAGCTGTTCTTTAAGCATTTTTCCAATCCTATCTTAGAAAAAATGGAAGATGCAGCTGTTTTTGAAACAAACTCTAAACTTGCCTTTACAACAGATAGTTTTACAGTTTCACCAATATTTTTTAAAGGTGGAGACATTGGAAAGCTTGCCATTGCCGGAACAGTTAACGACCTTTCGATGATGGGAGCAAAGCCTAAATATCTGAGCTGTTCATTTATCATAGAGGAAGGACTACCATTTGAAGATTTAGAAAGGATAGTCAGTTCAATGGCAAAAGAGATGAAAAAATCTGGCGTCCAGATAGTTACAGGAGATACCAAAGTAGTCCCAAAAGGCTCAGCAGACAGGATTTTTATAAACACAACAGGAATAGGAGAGATTATTTACGAGGGAATTTCAGCCCACAACATACAGGAAGGAGATGTAATAATCACCTCTGGAACGATAGGAGACCACGGAGCCTGCATAATGGCACAAAGGGAAGGAATAGAGCTTGAAGGTATAACATCAGACTGTGAAACTCTCTGGCCGTTAGTGGAAACACTGATAAAAGAAAAAATAACAATAAAAGCAATGAGAGACCCTACAAGAGGAGGACTGTCAGCAGTTTTAAACGAATGGGCAGAGCAGTCAAATATCGGAATAGAAGTAGAAGAGGAAAACATACCAGTAAAAGATGAAGTTCAGGGACTTTGTGAACTTTTAGGACTTGAGCCCTACACCCTCGCAAACGAGGGAAAACTGATAATAGCTGTTCCACAAGAAGAGGCAGAAAAAATACTGTCTGTTATGAAAAACCATCCTTTAGGAAAAGATGCTCAGATTATAGGAAAAGCAGTGTCTGATTACACAGGAAAAGTAATCCTAAAATCCCCATACGGCTCAAAAAGAGTAATGGAACCACCAGCAGGAGAGCTCCTGCCAAGGATATGTTAAGGTAAATTGACAAATCCTAATAAAGTATTACATTTACTATAGTGTAATACTTCTTACATGAGGTAAGATATGTACATAACAAAGATGACAAAAAAAGGACAGATAACTATTCCTGCCAAATACAGAAAAAAATTGAATGTAGAATACTTCTCTGTAGAAATGAAAGACAACCAGCTTATCATAAAACCTGTTAAACCCTTGGCAGGAAGTTTAAAAAAATATGCTAAAAAGAGCAAGAATATAGAAAAAATAATAAAAGAAGAAAAAAATAGTTTTGTAGAGGCTTTAGTTGAAAAGCATAGTAGCTGATGCAAATGTCATTTTAAGATATCTACTTGCAGATAATGATAATTTTTTTGAAAAATCCAAAAATCTTTTTGACAAAGCCCTAAATGGAGAGGTTGATATTTTTATTAAAGAAATTGTTATAGCCGAAGTAGTTTATGTATTAGAAAGAGTTTACAAAGTTCAAAGGGAAAAAATCTCCGAAACATTAGAAAACTTAATATCCTTGAAAGGAATTAAAGCTGAAAATAGAGATTACCTGTTAAAAGCATTTAAAATATACAAAAGCAAAAAATTAGACTTTGTTGATTGTGTATTGTGTTCCATGGCTGAGGATTACAAAATAGAAACTTTTGATAAAGAACTAAACAGATGCATTGACAAAAATGACTGATAGAACATTTTTTACAAACGAAGAAGGTCAAAGCCTTTTAGACAGATTTAAAGACCTGATAGATAGTGACACAAAAGCCTTTGATGTTTTAGTAGGATACTTTAATATCTCAGGTTTTCATCTCCTTTCAGATGTTTTAGAAAATGTGGAAAATATAAGAATATTAGTTGGAATGGGAATTGATAGAAAAACTGCTGAAGCTGTAAATCAGCTAAATTTAGAGTTTGACAAGCCAAAGCTTATAAAAGAAAAAACAGAAGAAAAAATAATAGATGAGTTAAACAACTCGCAGGACAGCTATGATGTAGAAAAAGGAATAAAAAAATTTATAAAATGGCTCAAAGAAGGGAAAATCCAGATAAAAGCATACCCAGAGCCACTTCACGCAAAGGTTTACATTCTTTCTTTTGACAGCAAGAGGGACGCTGGAAGAGTTATAACAGGTTCTTCAAACTTTACACAGGCAGGCCTAAAAGGAAATTTAGAGTTTAATGTGGAACTAAAAAACTATTCTGATTATCAGTTTGCATTAGAAAAATTTAATCAGCTCTGGGAAAAAGCAGTAGATATAAACGAAAAAGTTATTGAAACTGTAAGCAATAAAACATGGATTTCAGAGAACATAACCCCTTATATGCTCTATCTTAAGTTTCTATACGAATACTTCAAAGAAGAGTTAGACGACGATAAAAAACATGACTTTTTCAGACTTCCCTATAACTTTATAGAGCTTCAATATCAAAAAGATGCAGTTGTAGACGCAGAAAAAAAATTAAAAAGGTATGGTGGTGTCATAATAGCTGATGTTGTTGGGCTTGGAAAAACATTTATATCAGCCCTTCTTATGAAAAAATTAGGGGGAAAGAATTTAGTTATTACACCGCCAAAACTTGTAGATAACTGGAAATCTGTTCTTTTTGATTTTGGAGTCCCAGCAGAAGTTGTATCTTCTGGTATTTTAAATTACGAAAGTTCAGACTACAAAAGACTTTTAGATATGGATTTTGATTATATTTATGTTGATGAAGCCCACCAGTTTAGAAATGAAGATACCCAGAGATACGATGCTTTAAAGAATCTGTGTGTTGGTAAAAAAGTTGTGTTAATTACAGCTACACCTTATAACAATAAACCTTTAGACATTTTATCTTTGCTCAAACTGTTCCAAAATCCACGGAACAGCGATTTTATAAATCCAAAGGTTAAAAATTTAGAAGAGTATTTCAAAAAACTTGATAAAAAAATAAGAGATGCAAGGGAAAAGCCTAATTATAAAGAAGTTGTCAGAGAAGTTGCAGATGATATAAGGGAAAACGTTTTAAAATACATTATTATAAGAAGGACAAGAAAAGAAATTCAGGAGTTTTATAGGGAGGATTTGGAGAAAAATCATCTTTCATTCCCAAAGGTCAACTCCCCAAAGCCTATATTTTACCAGTTAGACGAAGATTTGGAAAAACTGTTTGACGAAACAGTGGAGATAATTACAAAAAAACTAACCTATGCCAGATATAAACCACTTTTATATAAAAAAGGCAGTATAGAGAGTTTTATTGAAGAATCACAGCAAAACCTTGCAGGTTTTATGAAAGCAATTCTTATAAAAAGATTAGAAAGCAGTTTTGAAGCCTTTAAAAACACATTAAACAATATAATCACAGGTTATCAGCTTTTTATTGATTTTTACGATGAAGGATACATATATTTCAGTAAAAAACATTTCCACAAAATTAAAGAATATATAGAAAAAGAAGATTTTGAAGCAGTAGAGAAACTTATAGAAGAAGGAAAAGCTGAAAAGATACCAGCTTCCCAGTTTAAAAAATCACTAAAAAAAGATTTAGACAATGATTTAGAGATATTGAAGGAATTAAAGCAGAAATGGGATTTAATAAAATACGACCCAAAGATAGAAAAACTCCAGGAGCTACTAAAAAATCTAAAAGGTAAAACAATCCTGTTCACAGAAGCAGAAAAAACGGCAGATTATCTATATGAAAATCTAAAAGATACCTTTAGAGTCTTTAAATTTACAGGAAATTCATCAAGGGCAGACATAGAAACAGTCAGGAACAATTTTGATGCAAATGTTAAAGAAGAAAATCAAGAAAATGATTACGACATATTAATAACAACCGATGTTCTATCAGAAGGGGTTAACCTACATAGAAGCAACAAAGTTATAAACTACGATATACCGTGGAACCCTGTAAGACTTATCCAGAGGATAGGAAGGGTCAATAGAGTAGGAACAAAGTTTGATGAAATTTTTATTTACAACTTCTTCCCGACACATAAGGCAGAAAGTGAGATAGAGCTAAAAAAAATTGCGGAGATGAAAATGCACGCAATCATCCAGATGCTTGGTTCAGATGCAAAATTCTTAACAGAAGAGGAAGAGATAAATTCCCATCAACTATTTGAGATGGTAAATTCTGCACAGCTTTTAGAAGGAGAAGAGAAAACAGGAGAAGAATTAAAATATCTGCAGGAAATCAGGAAAATAAGAGATACAGACCCACAGCTTTTAGATGAAATTAAAAAAATCCCAAAAAAATCACGGGTGGCAAGGAAAAAGCAAAACAACACAAGATTTATAACTTTTATAAAAAAGGAAGACCTGAAAAAAATATTTTTTATAGATGATGCAGAAGTTGTTCAGGAACTACCATTTGAAAAAGCAGTAAAAATATTTAAAGCAAAGCAGGAAGAAAAACCTTCAAAAATTCCACCACAGTTTTATGATTATCTTAATCTTTCAAAAGAAGAGTTTGAAAATGTTAGAGAGATAAGAACTTCTCCGAAAGGGACGGAAAAGGAGTTAATTATGCTTATCAATCAATTAAGAAGTTCTCGACCAACAGCATGGAAATCAGAAGAGATACAGTTCTTTAAAGAAGTAGTGGAAATATTAAAAAACGGGCAACTTCCTAAATACAGAATGAAACTAATAAAAAAATCCATAGAAATAGAAATCAAAAAAAGAAGATATAAAGAAGCCTTTGAAAATTTAAAACAGCTTATTCCTGAAAGCTACATAAGTCAGATAAAACAAAAAAGAGAAAAGCGATACTCTCCAACAGAAATTATACTTTCGGAAATATTTGTTTAAGATTGCTCTACAAGCAATTTTTTCATCTTTCTACTTGGATTATGGTATGCCTGCCATCTCAATGATAATCTACAGTGGCAACATCATAGATATCACCACTTTCAAATCTAAAAATAATCATGTATTGGTCATTTATTCTTATACTGTAATATCCTTTTAAATCTCCTTTAAGAGCTTCAAGTTTATTAGCTGGGGGAATTTTCAAATCCTCTAATGAATTAGCCCTTCTTAACATCTCCAGTTTTTTACAGCCCTTTTCCATGAAACTTTTAATCA
>JALSSE010000446.1 GCA_026984415.1 Hydrogenothermaceae bacterium
TTCGTGTAAGCTATGCCTCTGTGAAACAGGAAGCTCGGCTTTTTTAAAGCCGAGAGGATGTCACTACTGCAAGTCCTTTTTTTCATGACACTATCCTCAATATTTAATTCCTTATCTCTAATATAATGCCTGTAGTATAGTACAGGGTCAAGCCGAGTTTGATTTGTATTTGATGATTAATTTGTATTATTGATAGGGGGAGTTTCCCCCTTTTTGAATTTAAGTAGAAATATTGATTACCATGTTAAAAACATTGATAAAATGTACCTTCTATCTTCATCCTGTCCTTGTGCTGCTCCTACTTCTTCTCCATATGTTGTAAAAGTTAATTGAAGTACTCCTAATCTTAAATCAGCACCAGCGGATATATAACCTTCATATAAGCCAGCTCTTAATGCCAATTTAACCCATTTATTTTCATAAACAGAGGCTTCACCACCAAATCTTAATCTTTTTAGTTTAGAACTATCGTCGTACTGTTCTGTTATATCTATATAGTCAGCTGAAAAGATAAAATTATTTAGATATGGTACTTTAGGGTTTATAGACATTCCTATATTTGCTGTCATAGGTATTTTTCCAGCTTCTTTAAAATCTAAATCTCCAATATTTAGTAAAGAAAAACCTAAAGACATGTTTAGTTTTTTTAATTTTGGTATTTTGTTTCCAACCCTATAAATTAAACCAATATCTCCTGAAATTGCAGAATCACTCTTTGCCAATTCATCTGTTATGTATTCATCTAAATTGTCTTGATGTTCTACTAATTCTCTGGAAGTAAAGTTGTGGTAAAGGGAATTCCTATATACATACTTTAATCCTAATCCTAAGCTTAAATCACCGTCTAAAGTATCATAGCTGGTACCAAAAAATAGTCCTGCTGTTGTGTTGTAGTTGAGTTCTAAAACCCCTTCTGAGCTAAAGCCCTGGTGTGTTTTTCCGTCAAATTTAGTTCCAACTAAAAAACCAATAGATAAACCTATCTTATTTATTTTTTTAGATACTGATGAATAATTTGCTATATTTAAATGTAAATTCTTTCCTCTATATTTTTTTAAAACATTGTTTACAGCTTCTAATTTGTCATCATCTGAATCACCATCATGGTCTAAATCTCCTGTATCAAGAGCATCAGAGAAGTCTGAAAGGAAATCTAAAGAGTTCTGATTTGTTGATAGATTTAGACCTAATAAATCAACTTCAAATCCTGATTTTGGATTTAAATTTGAAAGTCCAGCAGGGTTATAAAATATAGAAGTACCTGTTCCTCCAACTGCAGTATATGCACCTCCCATACCTAATACACGGGGGTCTTTGTAAAGATATGGGTATTCATATATTGCACCAGAGCTTATTTTAGCAAGGAGAAAGGTTGATGTTGTTATCAGTCCTAATTTTTTCATTAGTCATCCCCCTTTATGTATTTTGATAAAAGGTCAACATTTTCAGATTTTATTTTTATGTTATCTGCATTATTTAGATTACAGCTTATATCATTACAAGATACTGTTATTGTTCCACATGTACATAAGCATGCTGATGGGTCAGGATTACATAAATCTTTTTTAAAGTCTTTTATTGCATTTTTAACATCATTTTGCTGTTCTTCTGGAAGTACAGAAATAATGGAATCTGCTCCGTTGTTGATTGTTTCTATTACTGCCTCAGCTATATTTTTATCTTCCCCTTCTTCATTTAACACAGGACATGGATAACATTCATTATTATCTGTACACTGGGAAAAATCTAATTTACAGTACCCATCTACAATAACAGGTAAACCGTCTTCTTGTGATATAAGTTTTTTGTATACTTTTTGAGATTTACCATTACAAATAGTTAAGTCTGGATTTAATGAAATTGTTAATAATGTGTATGTGTAGTTTTTGTTGTTTTTTGTGAAAGTTATATTTTGTGTAGTTGTTGTTATATTTGGATTTGAACAGCTTCCATTTACTGAGTACTCTATTTCACAGGCAGTTGCATCTGCTGGGTCTGCTATTCCGTTATTATCTATATCATAATTTTTACATTCTGTTAAGTTGTTTGAGGATTGGTCAAGCCAGTCTACTATAATTTCTGCTATGTCCCCATCTTGATTTGTATCTGTACCACCAGAAAGTAGCAATCCAAATGAAGATGTTGCTTTAGCTGTATCTACAAGACCAATATAGAAACAGGCATTTTTTTGAAGTGTGCTTAATTCATTTTTGTGGGTATCACAGTAATCTGATATGTTTTGTATACTATTACCTATAGCTTCTTTGTAATAAATATTAGCCTTATCAAGGTCATTTAATGAATTTCCATTTATTCTTTTTGATAATGCTTTTATGAATAGTCTATATCCATCATTACTTTCATCAGAAGAATTAATCATATCGTTAATAAGTGAATTTATATCAAATCCTGCTTTTCCTATATATGCTGCAGCAAGATTTACTTTTAGTTCTTCTTTTGAAAAAGCATATTGATAGCTTTTATCATTTTCCAATTTATCAATTACGTACTGGTAATTTCCTTCATCAAGTTTTTGTAAAATTTCGTATCTTTTTGCTTCTGATGTATCTTCTCCACTAAAATCACATCCTGAAACAATAACTGCAAAAAGAAAAAACATCAGGTAAACTTTAAATATTTTCATACTTCTCCTCCAAATTTAACAGAAAATGTTATTTTTATTTAATAGATTATCGTTGCTTATTGATTAAAATTTAATTTTCTATTGATGAAATTATTGGACAATTTAGGATAGAGCCTTTACTTTGACATTGCTTGATTAGTTCTTGAAGGATTTTTTTATATTTTCTAAATCTTTTATTTTTTCTTCAACATCTTTTAATTTTTCTTCTGCTATCTGCCTGACTTCTGAGCATTCACCTTTTGTTTCAAATCTTAGCTCTAATAACTCTTTTATCTCTTTTAATGTAAAACCAAGCTCTTTTGCTCTTTTAATGAATTTAATTCTTTTTACATCTTCTTCAGAAAATAGTCTGTATCCATTTTCTGACCTTAAAGCCTTTGGAAGTAATCCTAATCTTTCATAATATCTTATAGTTTCAGGATTAACCCCTGACTTCTTTGCGAGCTGTCCCCTTGTAAGTGGTTTCATAGTAATTGAAAATAGTTATAAAATCATGCTGTACAAGGTAAAAAATTTTTTCTTGAAAATCTCATTTTTAACTGCCTGTTAAAAACCTATAATGATATAATAAAAATAAAAATTTTAAAAAAAGGAAAGTTATGTTAAGTGACGAAGTTAAACAGAAATTAAAGGAAGAGTTTAAATCTTTAAAAGACCCTGTATTACTTGTTTTACACTCAAAAGGAGATAGTCTATCTCAAGATATAAAAAAATTACTAACAGAAATTTCATCTCTGAATGAGAAAATAAGTTTTAAAGAAGATAAAAATTTACAATGTTTGGATTATCCATGTATAAACATAAGATTAGAGGAAAAAGATTTTGGAATTAAATACATGGGTTTACCTGCTGGTGGTGAATTTAAAACTTTCATTGATACAATAAAGATGGTTTCAACTAATGAATATAAAATATCTGAAAGGATTGAAGAGTTTATTGAAGAAATAGATAAACCAATTGAAATTAAAGTTTTTGTTACAACTTCTTGTGGATGGTGTCCTCCAGCAATATTGAAAGCTTACAGTTTTGCCCTTGTAAGCGATTACATTTCTGCAACTGCTATTGATTGTTTCGCTTTTAGAGATTATGCAATGAAATACAATGTTTCAGCTGTTCCTAAAACTGTAATAAACGATAAAATTGAGTTTGTTGGATTTAAAGATGATAATGAATTCTTTGGATATATTGCCGAGGCTTTAGAGGAAGTAATTTAATTGAAAACAATTGCACTGCTTGGTTCAACAGGTTCAATAGGAACTCAAACATTAGAAATAGTAAGAAAATATCCAGATAGAATAAAAGTAAAATTATTATCAGCTTCAAAATTTTCAGATTTACTTTTACAGCAAGTAGAAGAATTTAAACCAGAATACGTTTATGTTGCAGATTACAATAGAGATGTAGATATAAAAAGTAAAATTTTAACTGGAGATGAAGGCTTAATAGAAATTTCCCAGTTAGATGTAGATTTGTTTATTAATGGTATTTCAGGTATAGCAGGTATAAAACCAACTTATTACATACTAAAAAATGGAAAAAAATTAGCCACAGCAAATAAAGAATCAATAATATGTTTAGGTGAAATATTAAAAGATAAATACAGGGATATTTTTCCTATTGACAGTGAACATTCTGCAATTTTCCAGTGTTTGATAGGAAATAAAATTGAAAATGTTAGGAGAATAATTTTAACTGCATCTGGTGGACCTTTTCTCTTTACTCCAATTGAGGAATTTTCTTCAATAACAGTAAAAGAAGCTTTAAACCATCCAAAATGGAGTATGGGAAAGAAAATTTCAATTGATAGTGCTACATTAATGAATAAAGGTCTTGAAATAATAGAAGCCCATTATCTATTTAATATTCCTTATACAAAAATAGATGTTGTAATACATCCAGACAGTATTATTCACGGAATGGTTGAATTTATTGACGGTTCAATAGTTTCTAATATGTCAAATCCTGATATGAGAATTCCTATTTCTTATGCTATTTCTTATCCAGAAAGATGGGAAACAAATGTTGAATTTTTAGATTTTACAATGTTAGGTAAATTAGAGTTTTTTTCTCCAGATTACGAAAAGTTTCCATTATTAAAGCTTGCAAGGGAATACGGTAAAAAGGGAAGTTATTATCCTACAGTTCTTACTGTTGCAGATGAGATTGTTGTTAATAAATTTTTAGAAGGTGAAATTAATTTTAATGAAATCCCAGAATATATTGTTAAGATTTTAGAAAATATTAAATTTAATTCTCCTAAAGATTTAGAAGATATTTTAAATATAATTGAAGAAGTAAAAGAAGTTTTTCAAAAAATTTCAAATTAATTAAATTCAGGAGGTTTTTAAGTTTTGTTAACGAGTATTATTGCTTTTTTAATAATGATTGGTGTTTTAATCACTATTCATGAGTTTGGTCATTTCTTATTTGCAAGATTATTTGGTGTGAAGGTTGAAGTTTTTTCAATAGGGTTTGGACCTCCAATTTTTAAATGGAAAGGAAAAGAAACAGAGTATCAGATAGCAGCTATACCGCTTGGTGGTTATGTAAAAATGTACGGTGAAGATTCAATGACAGAGCCTGTTCAGGGGGAAGTTGACCAGAAAGCATTTGAAGACCCCCGTTCTTTCCATGCAAAACCAAGATGGCAAAAAATGATGATAGCATTTGCAGGACCTTTATTTAATATAGTTCTTGCCATCTTCCTTTTTGCTTTTGTTTATATGATTGGAATTAAAGAACCTGCTTATATGAATGAACCAGTTGTTGTTGGCTATGTTGAAAAAGGTTCTTTTGCTGAAAAGGCTGGAATTAAACCTTTTGACAAAATAATTGCAATAGATGGAAAACCTGTCAAAAACTGGAAAGATTTTACAATTACAATTGGAATGAAAGCAGGAAAATCTGTGATTTTAACAATAGAAAGAAACGGTGAAAAAATTTTTGCCCCAATTAATGTTCCAGAAAATATAACAAAAGAAACAATAGGAATATCCCCAATTATAAAACCAGTAGTTGGTAAGGTTTTACCTAATACACCGGCAGAAAAAGCAGGTTTAAAGGAAGGTGATATAATTCTTGCTTTTAATGGAAAACCTATAAAAACGTGGTTTGAATTTGTAAAAATTGTTGGTGAGTTAAAAGAAAAAAAACCAATAAATTTAACAATAAAAAGGGGAGAAAATGTTTTCACAGTGAACATTGTTCCTGAATACAACGAAACTTTAAAGAAATATGTAATTGGTATTTCTCCAAAAATGGAAACTATAACTGTAAAATACCCATTCTTTGAAGCAATCAAAAAAGGTTTTGAAAAAACATGGGAGCTAACAGTTGCTATTTATAATGTAATTAAAGGTTTAATTACAGGTGAAGTTTCTATAAAAACATTAGGTGGACCAATTGCAATAGCACAGTTTTCAGGGCAAGCTCTTGAAAGTGGATTATCAACTTACCTTTTTACAATTGCCTTTATATCTTTACAGCTTGGTTATTTAAACTTACTTCCAATACCTGTTTTAGATGGTGGATTAATTGCTATTTTACTCATAGAAACAATAATAAGAAGACCTATTCCAGAAAAAGCAAAAGAGTATCTCGCCTACATTGGCTTTGCATTACTTGGAACATTAATGATTTTTGTCATTTTCAACGATATATTAAGAGTCTTATCTTAAAGATATATGGGGCTTTTGCCCCATCAAATAATTGAGGTGAAAAAATGGCAACCAGAGTAGGTATTATTGTACTTAGTGGAACACTTGATAAAGTTCTCCCTGCGTTTATTCTTTCTACAACAGCAGCAGCCATGGGAATGGAAGTTGGAATGTTTTTTAGTTTTTATGGTTTAACAGTTTTACATAAAGAAAAAAATAAAAATCTAAAAGTTTCTCCAGTTGGTAATCCAGCAATGCCTATGCCTGTTCCAGTTCCTCAAATAGTAACTATACTACCAGGAATGATGGATTTTTCCACATCTATGATGAAAAAAATGATGGAAAAACACAATATGTCTTCCCTTGAAAAG
>JALSSE010000447.1 GCA_026984415.1 Hydrogenothermaceae bacterium
AGTTTTAGGTGCTGGTGGAGCTTCAAGGGCTGTAATTTACGGACTGATTAATGAAAATGTAGAAAAAATATTTATTGCAAACAGAACTCCAGAAAGGGCTGAAAAAATAAAAGAAGATTTCAGAAAACTACACAGATTTATAGATGAAGTTATCAACATACTATCTTTTAATCAAGTAGAAGAAGTTTTAGATAAAGTTGAAATTATTGTAAATACAACATCAGTTGGTCTTAATGAAGATGATAAACCACTATTTAATTATGAAAAAATAAAACCTGAACATACAGTAGTTGATATCATATATAAAAAAACCCCTCTCTTAAAAACCGCAGAAAAAAAAGGCTGTAAATGGCAGGATGGATTACCAATGCTTATTTATCAAGGTATGAAATCCTTTGAACTATGGACTAAAAAATGGCCTGATGTATCTTTTGAAGAAGTAAAAAAAGTCTTTACAAATTCTTAAAAATTATCGAAATTCTTTTTAAATAAACATTTTCACAAGGTAGGTTGATTTTGGAAATAGACTATAGGAAATTAAGACACGACCTAAACTCTTTGTTTTTCAAATTAGAAACATCTACTTTTTTACTGGAAGAAGAAACAAATCAACAGGAAAAAGAAAAAATACTAAACATTCTAAAAAAGGTAGAAAAAAAGCTAAAAATATTTTTAAATGCTATTTTAATTGAAAATGAAAATTTTAAAGCAAAAATACAGAAAATCAATATCTCAGAACTAATAAATACAGATGAAAATGTGGTTATTCATACAGACAAAGGAATATTAGAAATAGCTTTTGATATTCTTTTCCTTTTAAACAAAAAAGAAAATTTTAATCCTGAAATTCTAAATAATAAAATAGTAATAAATGGAAATTTTGAATTAGAAGATGAAATTGAAAAATACCTTATATTATCTTTAAATAAATTTTCAAAAAAGGGAAATTTAAAAATTGATATAAACAGAGAAAAGGCAGTAGTAAGTTGGTAGAAGAAAAAAGAATTTTGATAATTGACGATGACAAAGATATTTTAACTTTAATGGGAATTCAACTAAAAAAATATGGTTACCAGATTACAACAGAATCTTCAGCATTTAAAGCTTTAGATAGACTTTCTTATGAAAATTATGACCTTATCCTATTAGACCAGAAAATGCCTGAAATTGAAGGGATAGAATTTATTGAAAATATAAAAAACAGCAGTTTACTGTCCCACATACCTGTAATAATAATGACCGCATTTGGAAACATAGAAGATGCCGTTGAAGCAATGAAAAAAGGAGCTTTCCACTACATAACAAAACCTATTAATTTTGATGAGCTGAACCTGATAATCAAACAAGCTTTAAACTTTTCCTCTTTAGAAAAAGAAGTTAAGCAGTTTAAGGAAATATTTTCAATAGATATAATTGCTGAAAGTCCACAGATGAAAAGAATAGTAAGACATATAGAAAGTATTGCACCTTCAGATGTAACGGTTCTAATAACTGGAGAAAGTGGTGTTGGTAAAGAAGTAGTAGCTAAACTTATACACAAAAAAAGCAAAAGAAAAAACAAACCATTTGTAGCAATAAACTGTGGAGCTATTCCAAAAGAGCTTTTAGAAAGTGAGCTGTTTGGATATGTAAAAGGTGCTTTTACTGGAGCTTCATCAAATAAAAAAGGTTTAATTGAAGAAGCAAACGGGGGAACATTATTTTTGGATGAAATTGGAGAACTACCGATTGATTTACAGGTTAAATTATTGAGAGTTTTGCAGGAAAACGAAATAAGACCTATTGGCAGTAATAAATCTAAAGAAATAAATGTAAGGTTTATAGCTGCAACAAACAAAAATTTAGAAGAAATGGTAAAAAAAGGATTATTTAGAAAAGACCTATTTTATAGACTAAATGTTATCCCAATTCATATTCCTCCACTCAGAGAAAGAAAAGAAGATATAGTTCCACTGGCAAAGTACTTTATAAAAAAGTTTTGTTTAAAGTACAATGTCCCTGAAAAAGAGCTGACAAAAAATGCCATTCAACAGCTCTTAAATTACAACTGGGATGGAAATGTACGGGAATTAGAACACATGATAGAAAGGGCAGTTATAATAACAAACGGAAATAAAATTGATAATGTTTTAATAAAAGATGTATCAAATTCATACACAATAAGACCGTATAATGAGATGAAAGAAGAATTTGAAAAAAATTATCTTACTAATCTTTTAGAATACACAAATTTTAATATCTCAAAAGCTTCAAAAATATCAGGCAAAACAAGAGCTGAAATTTACAGATTAATGAAAAAATATAACATAAAAAAGTAGTGTATTAAAATAATACATTCATTGTAATTATCAATATTCAAGCCTCCAAAAATCTAATATTTAAAATTTTTACAAAAAACCTTAATTAATCTTCTTCTTTAGTGTATCAATTTCATACATATAAACACAATACAAATTGCATAAGTTATTGAAAAATAAATAATTATTAATTGGCATAAAACTTTCATAATAAAACAACAAGAAAAAAGAAAGGAGGAATATCATGCGGAAAATAATGCTATTTTCATTTTTACCGATTTTTATCTTTTTGCTCTCTTCGTGTGGAGTAGGTGGAACATCTTCTAATTCCGATAATGAAGTATCCGTTACAGGAAGAGTTGTGCCGTCTATAAGTTCAGCGTCTGTAAAAATTGGGGATACAGAAATAAAGTACATCTCTGCTCTATCAGCAGAAAGTGGGAAAAGGGTAAAGTTCACAGCAGCAAAAATAAAAGATGATGGTTCGTTTAGACTGAAATTGAAGAAGAAACGTAAGTATTCGTTTGTACTGTATGACAAAGATGGAAATCCGGTTGCTGGTATTAAAAAAGGTTCAAAAAATGCATTTGAATTTTTAGGAAATTCTTATATAGAAATACAACTTGGAGACAAAGATGGAAATGGAAAACCAGATATAGTTTCTATCTATACTGATAATAATGCAAAAGAAACAGAAGATAAAGATATTGAAGATAACAACAATAACGGTATCCCTGATAATGCTGAAGACACTAATATAAAAGATAATGATAATGACTCTTACGATAGCGATAAATCATACAGTGACAAAGATGATGATAAAGACAATGACTCTAATTACAACCATGATAATGATAATGACAATGATAATGATTCAAATAATAACAACGGTGATAACAATGGTGGAAATGACAATAATGGAAATGATAATGGAAACAACAATAATAGTGGAAATAACGGCGGAGGAAACAATACGGGAAATGGAAACTTATTCACCACAACAAATGGTTATACAATCTTAGCGTGGAACGATTTAGGAATGCACTGTATGGATGGAAATGATTATTCAGTATTTTCAATATTACCACCTTACAACACACTTCATGCACATGTTATCAAAAAAGGTGGAGAACCTGATATAAAGAAAAATGTAGAAGTAACATACGAAGCTGTTGCTGACCCAGATACAGGCTCAATAAACACAATAAGTTCAACCAAAACAAACTTCTGGCAGTATGTACAAAAACTATTTGGTGCAAACGTCCCTCCAGATATGGGTTTAGCAGGAAAACCTATGCAGTCAACTACTCCTACACCAATGGATTATGAATCAAAATATAAAATATTCAAAGCTGAAGGAATACCTATAACTCCTTATGATGACAATGGAAATAAAAACTTTTATCCTTTAACAAAAGTTGTAGCAAAAGATTCAAATGGAAACATACTTGCTGAAACAACTACAGTTTTACCTGTAAGTGATGAAATGGATTGTAGAGCGTGTCATGGCTCTAATGCAGGATATCCTTATACAAAACCTTCATCAGGATGGGAAAATGACCCAGACCCAGAGAAAGATTATAAATACAACATACTAAAACTACACGACGATAAACATGATATATCTGCATACCTTGCAGACTTACAGGCTAAAGGTTATAACTATCAACCATCTCTTTACCAGACTGCAAAAAGTGGAACTCCTATTCTTTGTGCTGCATGCCACAGGTCTAACGCATTACCAGGAACAGGTATAAATGGAATACCTCAATTAACTACAGCTATTCATGCAAAACACGCAACTGCAATAGACCCAACAAATGGAAAAACTCTAAACAATATTTCAAACAGAAGCTCATGTTATAGATGTCATCCGGGACTTCAAACCCAGTGTTTAAGAGGTGCTATGGGTGGAAATGGAATACAGTGTCAGGACTGTCATGGAAATATGGCAATGGTAGGAAAATCTGGAAGAGAAGGATGGTTTGATATGCCTAACTGTCAGGCGTGTCACCACGATGGAATAAGAGAACTAAAAGCAATTGTTAATGGACAGTTAAGACAGGTTAACGATACAAGATTTGCTACAAATCCTGATACACCAATGAAAGGTTACAGCTTATTCAGGTTTAGTAAAGGTCATAAAGGTATTCAGTGTGAAGCCTGCCACGGTTCAACACATGCAATATACCCATCAACCCACAAAGGAGATAATTTACAGAGTATAGCCCTACAGGGTTATAAAGGAACAATTGTTGAATGTTCTGTTTGCCATGGAAACAATGTCCCAACTACTGGAAGTGGTGGTCCACATGGAATGCATACTGTTGGTCAAAAATGGGTGGATAAACACGGTGATTACGCTGAACATAACGCAAGCTCATGTACTGCATGCCACGGAAAAAATTACAGAGGTTCTTTCCTTTCAGAGCTAAAAACTACAAAAACCTTTAACACCGAATGGGGTACAAAAACATTCCAGGCTGGACACCAGATAAGCTGTTATGACTGCCATAATGGTCCTAAAGGTGGAGATGATTAGCCGAGACATCTTTTTTCTCTTAAGCCCTTTCCTTATGGAAAGGGTTTTTTTTATTTTATAATTAGTTATGATTAATAAAAATTGAGGTGCTAATTTAAAATTAAGAACGCAAAATTAAAAATATTCGTTTTATTAATATGTGTTCTATCCTTTATTTCAAATTCTTATCCTGAAAACTTAATAAACTACCAGTTTGGCCGTGGTGTAAAATTCAAAAACTGCCCACTTAGATTTGGTGGATACTTTGCGTTAAAATACGAAAGCACAGATAAAAACGAGTATGAATTCAACATTGAAGATGCAGCTTTACTTATCTACGGAGATTTAACAGAAAAAACAAGATTTTTCTTAGAAATTGGGGCAAAAGAGCTTTATTTAAAGAAAAAAGAGATTGAAGATGACGAAGAAGAGGAAGAAGACGATGAAAATGAAGATGAAGAAGAAAGGTACATAAAAGAAGAAAAAGAACTAAACATAAAGCCAAAAATTGAAAGACTTTACTTTGATTATCTATATAACGATTACTTTAAAATAAGAATAGGACAATTCATAACACCTATTGGTTTATGGAATCCAGTACATATTCCACCTTTAAAGTGGACATTAATTGACCCTGTAACTGCAACAAAATTCTTCCCAAGGCTTACAACAGGAATAAAACTTTTTGGGCTTTTACCATTTCAAAATGAAACATGGGAATACTCTTTCTTTATTCAAAAAACAAAAAACATCAATGAAAATTACGACAATTTAAAAACAGATAATTTTGTTGGTGGAGAAATAAAAAAATATTTTGAAAGGGTTGGATTAGGGGTTTCTTTAGGTAAATTCAAAGATAAACAGATAAATAAAAACTTAAGTTTTATAGGATTAAGTTTTGATTTCACATGTACAAGAATGGAAGTTATGGCTGAGTACATGCATGGTAAAGAAAAAGACACAAATTTAAGTAATAACGATAGAAGCTCTTATTATATTCAGGGTATATACAGGGTAATATCAAAAAATTACCTGATTTTTAGAAAAGAGTACTTTAAGGAAGTTTACAACAAGAGCAAAATAAACGCATATTTAGTTGGTTGGAACTTCAGACCGGTATATCCAATATCTATAAAATTAGAACTCCAGTGGAAAAATGACAGTGTAAAGAAAGAAAAAGAAAGGCAGTTTGCAACTTCTTTTTCCATCCTTTTTTAAAAATGGTAAAAAAAATAATTGCTATAATCTTTCTAATATGTATTCAAAGCTACGGAGAACAGATACTTATTATTGGAAATAAAAAATTACCTGCTGACCATTTATCCCGTTATGAAGTTAAACTGATTTTTCTAAAAAAGAAATTATTTATAAAAGGAGTAAGGTTAGTTCCTGTAAATCTATCTCCATTTAACCCTTTAAGAAAAAAATTCAATAAATATATTTTAAAAATGGATAATGAGCAGTTAAATTTATACTGGAACAATATGTACTTTAACGGTATTGACCCACCTGTTGTTCTATCTTCCCAAAGGGCTGTTGTAGAATTTGTTTCAAAAATAAAAGGTGGAATAGGGTATATAACTCCTAAATATTTAAACAATAAGGTAAAAGTTCTACTGGTGGTTGATACAGATGAGTAAAACAATACTTATAGTTGATGATGAAAAAATAAATAGAGTTTTAATAAAAAAAATTATTTCACGGATAAACAACAAAAAAATAACAATAATTGAAGCTGAAACAGGAAGTGAAGCTGTAAGCTTATTGGAAAAACACAAATTTGATGTTGTCCTGTTAGATTTACTTTTACCAGATGTAAAC
>JALSSE010000448.1 GCA_026984415.1 Hydrogenothermaceae bacterium
TTTACTGTAAACTCACCATTTCTTTTTATAAATTCTTTTGTTCCGTCTAAAGGGTCAATCATCCAGAAAGTTTTCCAATTTTTCCTTTCCTCAAATGGAATTTCTTTTCCTTCTTCACTCAGGATTTGGAAGTTGCTAATTTTAGTTAATCCTTCCTGTATAACATTGTGGGAGCGCTTATCAGCTTCTGTTAACGGAGATTTATCATCTTTATGTTCTACATAAAATTCAGACTGATAAACTTCTAAAATTTCTTTGCCTGCTTTTTCTGCTATAAGCAGTGAATTGTATAATAAATTTTTTAAATTCATTTATTTCCTCTATTTGTTTGTAGCCCATTTAATTAGTATATCTGCAACTTCTGGTCTTGAGAATTCCTTCGGTGGTCTTTTTCCTTCCCTCAGCATTGCTCTTACTTTTGTTCCGCTCAAATGGACGTGGTCTTCTTTAGGATGAGGGCATGTTTTTGCAGAGGCCATATTCTCACATTTTGTACAATAAAAAGAGTGTTCGAATTTTAAAGGCTGGATTCCAAGTTCCTCTGTGTATTTATCTACAAATTCCTGTGCTTCGTAAGTTCCATAATAATCCCCAACCCCTGCGTGGTCTCTTCCAATTATCATATGGGTAGCACCGTAGTTTTTTCTCATTAGCATATGATGTATTGCTTCCCTTGGACCTGCATAATGCATTGAGGCAGGTAAAACACTTAAATTAACTTTTTCTTTATTAAAATAATTATCAATTAATGTCTCATAACACTGCATTCTGACATCTGCTGGAATATCATCAGGTTTTGTTTCTCCAACTAATGGGTGAATCATAACCCCATCCATAGGTTCTAATGCTACTTTTATTATGTATTCGTGGGCTCTATGTATAGGATTTCTCGTCTGGAAAGCTACAACCCTTTTCCATCCTTTTTTTTCTATAATTTTCCTAACTTCTGCTGGGTCTAAGTAGTACTTTTCATCAATTCCTTCTCTTACAGGTCTATTAACAAGTCTTACTATTTCTCCACCTATAAAATTGTTCCCTGCTTCTTTTACAACTTTTACTCCAGGATGTTCTATGTCAGTTGTTTTGAAAACATTTTTACAGTAATTTTCAAGGTCAAGGTTAAATTTATCTTCAACTACCATAATTGCTATTAATCTGTTATTTTTATCGTATAAAGCTACTTCATCTCCAATTTTTAAATTATTGAATACTTCATCTAATATTGGTAGCACAACAGGAATAGACCATAATAATCCATTTTTAAGGTGAAGGTTATTTATTACATTTTCTGCATCTTCTTTACACATAAATCCTTCAAGTGGAGAAAAACCTCCATTGGCAATCATTTCACAATCACTTACGTATCTATCTTTAATAACAATTTTAGTTAAATTTTTTGCTTTCTCTTCCAATTGTTTTTTTTCTTCTTCTGTTGCTATTTTGTTAACTAATTTTCCGCCGTGGGGTGTAAGCATTATTTTTCCTCCAGCTTTTAAATGTATTTATGTTCTTCAAGATATTTAATTATTTTGTTTACACTTTCTTCTAAACTTTCTTTATCGGTTTCTACTATTATTTCTGGATTTACTGGCTCTTCATAAGGGTCGTCAATTCCTGTGAAGTTTTTAATTATTCCTTCCCTTGCTTTTTTGTATAGTCCTTTTACGTCCCTCTGTTCACAAACTTCTAACGGACATTTTACATAAACTTCAATAAATTCACCTTTTTCTACTAAATTTCTTACCGTTTCTCTATCTTTTATATACGGTGAAATAAATGCACTTAATACAATAATTCCTGCATCAACAAATAGTTTGGCAACTTCTCCAATCCTTCTTATGTTTTCTTCTCTATCTTCAGCAGAAAAGCCTAAATCTTTGTTTAAGCCTGTTCTTATATTATCTCCATCTAAGACATATGTGTGAATACCCCTTTCAAATAGTTTTTCTTCTAATTTATGGGCAACTGTTGATTTTCCAGAACCTGATAAACCAGTAAACCATATGATTGCTGATTTATGTCCTTTTTGTCTCTGCCTGTCTTCTTTTTTTATATTTCCTTTGTGAGGAATAATAAATTTTTGTGTCATTTTACCCCCGTAAATAGTTGAATTTTATAAATAAATAATCTTCAGGATAAATATACATAATACCATATAAATGACTGCTAAGGGTAGACCTGCTTTAATGAAATCTTTAAATTTGTAGCCACCAGGACCATAAACCATAAGATTTGTCTGGTATCCAATTGGAGTTAAAAAACTTGCAGAAGCCCCATAAGCAACAGCAAGTATAAAAGCTGTAGGTTCAACAGATAGGGATGTTGCAGAAGCTAAAGCGATAGGAAAAGTTATTGATGCAGCAGCAACATTTGTTATAAATTCAGTTAATATGTTTGTGATTATATAAATTCCAAAAAGAGAGCCAATTACTCCAAATGGATTAACAACTGAATTAATTAATTCAGCCAAATGGACAGCAACACCTGTTGATACCATACTTTTACCAATAGCAAGAGATAAGGCAGCTATAATGATAAGGTTTAAATCTAACCCTCTCTTAATTTCTGAATATGTTGCAACTTTAAAAATTACAAATGCAGCAATTAAGATTAATAAAGAACTAAAAAGAGGTATAATTTTTAATGCTGAAAGGAATATGGCTATTAAGAAGCTTAAAAAAATCAATAAACCTTTTCTTATATCAATATTAAAAATTTCTTTTATTTTTGAAACAACATAAATATCTGTTGTATCTTCTACCCTTTTCCAGAAATCTTTACCAGCTAAGACTAAAAGAAGGTCACCTGGTTTTAACACTATTTCCCCAATTTTACCAGTTAACCTTTCACCATTTCTATGGACTGCTAAAATTGCAGCATCGTATTTAGCCCTGAAATCTGTATCTTTAACTCTTTTATTTATTAATAAAGAGTTTGCAGGTATGACAGCTTCAACAACTTCTGTTTTTTCGTAATTCTCAAGTTTACAGGCTTCAGGGAAAGACAATCCTAAATCAGAAGTTATGAGGTCTGTAACTGCACTTACTTCTCCTGCAAAGATAAGGACATCTCCTTCCTCTAAAATTGTTGATGGAGAAACAGGAGTAATTCTATCTTCTTCACGGATAATCTCTACTAAAAATAAGCCTTTTAGATTTCTCAATTTTGCTTTTTCAACTGTTTTTCCAATAAGTGAAGAGTCTTTTCCTATAATTGTTTCTACAAGGTATTCTTTTTTCTTTTCTAAAAAACTTGAAATAGCTTCTTTCCTTTCTGGTAAAAGTTTATGTCCTATCAATACCATATACCCAATTCCTAAAATAACAGCAGGAATTCCTACGTAAGCAAAATCAAAAATGTGTAGAGAAGGTAAACCACTTTCTATGGTAAGACCATTTACAACAAGGTTTGTAGAAGTTCCTATTAAAGTAACAGTACCTCCTAAAATAGAAGCATAAGAGAGGGGAATAAGAAGTTTTGATGGGGATATATTTTTCTTCTTGCCCCAATCGTAAACATAAGGAATAAGCATAGCAACAATTGGTGTATTATTTAAAAAAGACGAAGAAAAAGAAACAGATAACATCATTCTTCCTAAAAAGTTTCTGTATCCGATATTTCTTTTTAAAAATTTTGAAAATGTGTATTCTACTATTTTTGTTTTTTGAATAATTTTACTTGTTATGAGAAGTAAAGCTATTGTGGCAATCTGTTCATTTGAAAATCCAAGTAGAGCATCTTTTGGACTCAATATCCCTGTAATCACTAAAAACGAAATTGCGACAACAAATACCATTGCAGGGTGGATTATTTCTTTGTATAAAAATATTATTATGAAAACAATTGTAGAAAGTATTATGATAGTATTTAAATCCATAACCATCCTGATTTTAGAATTTTAGAAATCTTTCGTAAGTTAAACAGATTTTCAAAAATTTCAAGTTTCCCAAAGTGCTGTTGTCAGGTATTTTTCACCACCATCTGGACATACAAAAACAATAACCCCTTCCTCTATTTCTCTTGCTATTTTTATAGCAGCTTCGTATGCTGCTCCTGAAGATTGCCCAACGAAAACACCTTCATATTTAGCCATTGAGCGTGCCCTTTCATATGCAATGTCTGTTCCAATAAACATAGTCCTATCTAACCTGTTTTCATCAAAAATTCCCGGTTTGATACTTGTTTCAATAAATTTTAAACCTTCTATTCCGTGGAATGGGCTGTCTGGTTGAACTCCAATTACCTGTATATTTTCATTGAATATCTTTAATCTTCTTCCTGTTCCCATTACTGTTCCACCAGTTCCAATTCCAGCAATAAAATGTGTGATTTTTCCACTTGTTTGATTCCATAGTTCAACTGCTGTTGAGTAAAAATGTGATTTCCAGTTTGCATCGTTGTTGTACTGGTCTATATAAAAGTATCTATCTGGATGTTTTTCAACTAAATCTCTTACATAAATAATTGCTCCATCTGTACTTTCAAGGGGGTTTGTGTAGTGGATTTTTGCTCCGTAAGCCTGAATTATTTTTTTCCTTTCTTCACTTACATTGGCAGGCATTGCCAACTCAACCCTATAACCTAATGCTGTTCCAACCATTGCAAGTGCAATTCCTGTGTTTCCTGAAGTTGCATCTATAATTATTTTGTCTTTTGTTAATTTTTTAGATTGGATAGCTTCAACTATCATTCTTGTGGCAGGTCTATCTTTTACAGAACCTCCCGGATTGTACCCTTCTAATTTTGCATATATTTTTACTGGTTTGTCCTGCAGGTCTTCAGGTAAAGAACGACCCATTTTTATTAAAGGTGTATTTCCAACAAGCTCTAATATAGATTGCCTTGTTTTTCTAACTGGTTCGTCATGTTCTCCTAAAATCCACACTATTTCCACCTTTGTTGTTTAGTTAATTTTTCTATTTTATCTTTTTTCACCCAGTTTTTGAAGAGAAAGTTTTAAAGCTTCTTCTAAATCTTTTTCTTTTTTTATTGATTCAATGGCAACTTTTGTTGCTTCTTTTTTTTCGTAACCTAAAGAAATTAATGCATTTATTAAATCTTCCAACAGTTCATTTTCATAAAAATCAAGTTTTCCATGGAGTTCAAAAATTATTCTCTGGGCAGTCTTTTTTCCAATCCCAGGAACAGATGAAAGTAGTGAAGTATCTCTATTTTCTATTGCTTCAATAAGCTCTCCAACTGTAAATGAAGATAGCATTTCCAATGCATGTTTAACACCTATACCGGAGACAGATGTTAGTTTTAAAAATAAGTCTTTTTCTTCCCTTGTTTTAAATCCGTATAGTTTTAGTTCTTCATTTTTTATACTTAGGTAAGTAAAAATTTTTACTTTTCCTTCAAATTCTGAATTTTCTGGAACTTCTAAAGATATACCTATACCGTCTTTCTCTATTACTAATTTTTTACCTTCTTTATATAAAACTTTTCCTGATATAAACTCAATCATATTAACTCCGATAAACTAATATAAAATATATATTCCAACTTCAAATAAAAGGTGTTTATATGCTAACGTATTTAATTGTTTTTATTATACTTTATATCCTTTATTTTGATTTTCGGCCTTTTAAATTTTTTAGTAAAAATGAAAAGGATATTGAAGAAACAAACTTATCCTTTCCTGAAGATATCCATAAGTATAAAGTGACTGTCCATATCCACACAGAATTTTCATTTGATTCTTTAGGGAAACCTTCAGATATAAAAAAAGCTATGGAAGTTAATGGAATAGATTACGTTTTTGTAACAGACCACAACAATATGGACTATAAATATTTTGAAGATGATAGAATTTTTGCAGGAATAGAAAAAAATACAGATGATGGAAGATTACTTTTATTAGGTGGAGAGCTTCCAGTAATTTCACATCCAAACAATTTTGAATTTGAACATTACAAATGGAAAGGTGAATTTAAAAAAGATTATCTTTACGAGCTGATTATTCCAAAAGATGCAATAGTATGGAACAAAGCTTTAACATTTGCCACCCTTTTTAAAAATATATTTTTATTTCCTTTTTATAGAACGTTAGTTAGAAAATGGACTAATCTCATTCCTTTTGATAAGTGGATGGAACTGTATTTTACAAGGGCAAGGGGAGAAAACATAGTAGGTGGACTTGATTTACATATTAAGTTGGTATTACAGGAAAGAACCCACGGCATATTAATTCCTTCTTACAAATCTGGGTTTAAATGGGTTTGTAATCAGGTTTATTCAAGGAAAGAATTGAATACAAAAGAAGATGTTTTAAATGCCCTAAAACAGGGAAATTTATTTATATCTCTAAACTGGAATTTTGGTGATTTTTTTGGTGAAAAAGACGGTAAGTATTTTATACCCGGTGAAAGCATAGAAGAGGGAACAAATTTAGTTTGTAAATTTGACAGAAAAAAAACACTAAAAATTTTAAAGCACGAAAATAAACCTATAGCAATAACAGAAAAATCTAATTTCCAGTACAAAATTAAAGAAAAAGGATTTTACCATTTTGAAATTTTTGAGTATGACTTTAAAATAGGTAATCTGTATATTGGATTTAGACCAATAATAATAACTAATTTTTTTAAAGCAGGTGAATAATGAGAAAAGATTGGGAAACTTCTATTAA
>JALSSE010000449.1 GCA_026984415.1 Hydrogenothermaceae bacterium
TACCTTTCCTTCCTCAAAATACAGTGAAGAAACAAAGTTATTATTTACTGTATGAATGTGTATAACACACCCTGCGTCTGTTTTTTGATAAATCTGTGAGTGGATTTTTGTTTCAGCTGAAGGTTTTAGCCTTGTTTTTTCAACTGGTTTTGCATTTTTATCAACAAAAATCACATCTTCGTGGGTTACTGTTCCTTTATCTTTTCCACTGCTTGTAATTGCAAACATTAAGGGATTTTCGTGGAGTTTGTAGGAAAGGTTCCCACTTGTTGCAGGAAACCAGCCTTTATTATAAAGCTTAATTTTTAAATCGTTTAGTACGTTTACAGCTTTTTGTTTTTCTTCCTGGTACAATCTGTAAGGCATTTTCACCTCTTTTTATTTTTAATATGTTATATATTTTATCAATTGATTTAAAATAATTTAGGAAATTATTAAAAATTTAAAGGGCTTTAATTGAAGTATATTTTAATCTGCTTATTAATTTTTTATCAGGCTTTTTCTTTTCCAGATTTTTTTGGTTTAGGGAAAAAACACGAAACAGAAATATCAATCAAAATTGAAAAAAATCCTATTAATATGTACTGGTTGAAATTAGATAAAGGTGGGTATATGTTGGTTGGAGATCCGCCTGAACCTGATTGTAGAGAAATATCAGACTTTCCTGTTGATAAACTCAAAAAAGCCATTGAAAAGAATATAAAAACAGGTAAAAAAACACTTTTTGTTAAATCTTTAAATGGAGAAATTTATTTAGGGAAAGAACCAGTCTACGATGATGGAAAAAGATTCCATATAAGAGGATTAAATCCAACAACAGGCATTACAAGAAGAGAATATAACAAACTCTTGGAAATAAAAAAAACAGATGAGGAGGAGTTTAAAAATCTCCTAAAAAATTGGCTTCCTGAGAATAAGCTTCCTAAAAAATTGTGGCTTGTATGTAAAAAAAGGGAATTTTCTGAAAAAAGTCCAAAATACATTGTTCATGTCTATCCTTTAACCTTAAGTGTTAAAAAGCCTGATGTAGAAATAGTAAAGATAGAAGGAAGTTCAAAATATATAAAAATGAAAGTTTTGGTCTTTCCATTTTTTCCAGTTAAAGGCAAAAAAATTTCTTCTTTAAATCTAAATCCTTTCCAGAGGGATATAAATATAGGTTTTACAATTACCTTAGAAAATCCACCAAAAATAAATAAAAATATCTATATACTTCCAATACCAGAAAAAATAAACAGCAAAGAGATTTCCTACCTTTACTCATGGTGGAATAAAAAAGAAAAATTTGCAGTTGGTTCTGAAAGGATTTATACAAATCCTATTGAAATCCAGTTCAAAATTTGTAAAGTAAAAACAGGAAAAAATTTAAAAGAAATAGATGTTTTAAACTCTAAATTGAAAATATTAAACTGTAATTTTAGAATTAACAAAAAGATTAAATTAAAAGGAAAAATAAAATTCATTGTTGATGCTAATTTTAATGATAATATTCCAGATATCTGGACTAAAAACGAGCCAGAATGGATAGGAACACCTGTTAACAGAAAACCAAAGGAATTTGTTAAAAAATTTGAATTTTATCTGAAGCCTTAAAAATTTTTAATAAAAACCATAATTTATATACATTTTTAGGTTAAAATATTTAATATTGACTTGATTTCCTTTTAATTTAATTTGTATTAACTTAAGCTGTTTATCGGAGGAAATAATATGGATAGATTAATAATATTTGATACAACTTTAAGAGATGGAGAACAGGCACCTGGTTTTTCTATGACTGTTGAAGAAAAGCTAACAATGGCAAAACAGCTTGAAAAATTAGGAGTTGATGTGATAGAGGCTGGTTTTGCAGCAGCTTCAGAAGGAGATTTTGACGCAATAAACAAAGTTGCAAAAGAGATAAAAGAGTCAGCAGTATGTTCGCTTGCAAGGGCTTTACATTCTGACATACAAAAAGCTGGAGAAGCCCTTGAACCAGCAGAAAGGAAAAGAATTCATACTTTTATTGCAACTTCACCAATTCATATGAAATATAAATTAAAAATGACAGAAGATGAAGTTTTACAGAGGGCTGTTGATGCTGTCCAGTTTGCAAGAAACTTCACTGACGATGTTGAGTTTTCAGCAGAAGATGCTTTCAGGTCTGAAAGGGAATTTTTATACAGAATTTTTGAGGCAGTAATAGCAGCAGGGGCAAAGACTATTAATGTACCTGATACAGTTGGTTATGCTATTCCTGAGGAGTTTGGACAGTTAATTGCAGATTTAAAAAATAACATTCCAAATATAGATAAGGCAGTTATAAGTGTACACTGCCACAACGATTTAGGACTTGCTGTTGCCAATTCTCTGGCGGCAGTTAAAAATGGTGCAAGGCAGGTTCATGCAACAATTAACGGAATTGGTGAAAGGGCTGGAAATGCAGCTATGGAAGAAGTTGTAATGGCCGTTAAAGTGAGACACGATTATTTTAAAGATGTTTACACAGAAATAAATACTAAAGAAATTTACAAAACAAGCAGACTGCTTTGTAGAATAACAGGTAGCTTTGTACAACCGAATAAAGCAATTGTTGGAGATAATGCATTTGCCCATGAAGCAGGAATACATCAGCATGGAATGTTAGCACACAGAGAAACCTATGAAATTATGAGAGCTGAAGATGTTGGTGTACCTTCGTCAAAAATAGTTTTAGGAAAACATTCAGGAAGACATGCATTTAAAACAAGATTAGAAGAACTTGGATATACAAACTTAAAAGAAGAAGAAATTGATAAACTATTTGCAAAATTTAAAGCACTTGCAGACAAAAAGAAAGAAGTTTTTGATGAAGATATAGAGGCTTTAATATTTGATGAGTTATTCCAGTTAGATGAAACTACAAAACTAAAATACTACCATGTTGTTAGTGGGAATACTGTCATCACTTCTGCTATTGTGAAAATTGAAAAATACGGTGAAGAAATTCTGACTGATGGATTTGGTGATGGTCCTGTTGATAGTGCAATGAGAGCAATTGAAAAAGCATTAGGGGTTGAAAGTAAACTAAAGGATTTCTCAATAAGGGCATTAAGCTCTGGAAAAGATGCAATGGGAGAAGTTAGAGTTATGATAGACTTTGACGGAATAGTAACATCAGGTAAAGGTGTATCTACAGACATAATTGAGGCTGCATTAAAAGCTTATATTGACGCATTTAACAGATATTCTGCAAGAAAAAAATTTTTAGAAAAGAAGATAGAAGAAGGCATTTAGGAGGAATTAAGTGAAAGGTAAATTTATTTTATTCATTCTTGTTATTTTAGCTGGAATTGGTGGTTATCAGTATTTGAAAGGTACTATAAACTTCTCTTCTCCAGAAGTAAAATTTGAAAACCAGCCAGATTACATTGGGACGAGGACAGAACTGAATTTTAAAGTAGTAGATGATAAACCAGGTATAAAAGAAGTTAAGGTTTACATAATACAAAATAATAAAAACATCAGTTTACTTGAAGATAAAGATATTCCTTCTGGATTAAAAGATAAAGAGTACAAAATTGAAGTAAACACAAGAAGACTTGGACTGAGAGAAGGACAGGCTAAGCTTGTTATAAAAGCTGTTGATACATCTTTACTAAAAAATGAAACAAATCTGGTTAAAGATATTTATATTGATTTAAGCCCACCATCTTTAAGCATACTATCTTCACCAGCTTCAATGATAAATGGTGGAGCAGGATTTGTTTTTTACAGGGTGTCTAATGATGTAATCAAAACAGGGGTAAATGTTGGAAATCTCCAATTTAAATGTTTTAACGGAATAGTTAGTGACCCAAATGTTTACGGATGTGCATTTCCTTATCCGTACTACTGGAAAAGAAAAAAAGCTATTGTAGTTTATGCTGAAGATAAAGCTGGAAATAGGGTTACAAATTCTCTCAATTACTACTTTAAAAGGGTAAGGTACAAAAGGTCTGTAATAAACATTTCACGGGACTTTATCGAAACAAAAGTAAAACCATTGTCAGATAAAGATATACAAGACCCAGCAGAACTTTTCAGATATGTAAATGTTGAAATCAGAAAAAAAGATGAAGACCAGATACATGAAATTGCAAATAATATTACCGTTGTAGAGCCAATGTTTAGTGGTGCTTTTAAACAGTTAAAAAATTCAAAAATGCTTGGTGGTTTTGCAGATTATAGAAAATACAGGTATAAAGGTAGAATTATAAAAGGTGCAGATGCGTACCACAAAGGTATGGATTTTGCTTCTATAAAAAATGCTCCTGTTCATGCTGCAAATAATGGAATAGTCGCATTTACAGGGTTTTTAGGAATTTATGGAAACTCAGTAATAATAGAACACGGGATGGGGGTTTTTACTCTCTATTCCCACTTAAGTGAAATTTATGTAAAAGAAGGTGAAAAAGTAGATAAATCAACAGTTGTAGGAAGAACTGATTCTACTGGTCTTGCAAAAGGAGACCATTTGCATTTCGGGGTCTTAGTTCAGGGTTTAGAAGTACATCCAATAGAATGGATAGACCCAAAATGGATAAGAACAAGATTTACAACACAATATAGGAAAGTTCAAAACATGTATGGAGGTAAGTGATGAAATTTTTTATTGATACAGCAGATATTGAAGAAATTAAGGCAGCTAACGATTTAGGACTTTTAGATGGGGTTACTACAAATCCCACTTTAATTTCAAAAACAGGAAAACCTTTTGAAACTGTTGTGAAGGAAATTTTAGAAGAAATTCCAAACAAACCTGTTAGTCTTGAGGTTGCAAGTACAGATACAGAAGGAATGATTAGGGAAGGGGAACATTTAGCCCAGTATGGAAGTAATGTAGTTATCAAAATTCCTTTAACTGTTGAGGGATTAAAGGCTGTAAACTACTTTGAATCGAAAGGAATAAAAACAAATGTTACCCTCTGTTTTTCTCCAAATCAGGCTTTACTTGCAATGAAAGCAGGTGCAACTATGCTTTCTCCTTTTGTAGGTAGATTAGACGATATTGGACATGAGGGAATGGAATTAATAAGCCAGATTAAAACAATAAAAGACAATTACGGATTTGAAACAGAGATACTTGTAGCAAGTGTAAGACATCCAATGCACGTTTATGAGGCAGCAATGATTGGTGCAGATATTGCAACAATACCTTATAAAGTTATTGCCCAGCTTGCAAAACATCCTTTAACAGATATAGGTTTAGAAAGATTTTTAAAAGACTGGGAATCAGTTCCAGATAAACCATTTTAAGATAAATAGGGGCAGATAGCCCCTTTTGAAAAGATGAAATATAGGAAAAAAGGTATAAAAAAAGAACATCATATAATAGAAGGTGGAGAAAAAATCCTTCAAGAATTAATTAAAAAAGGTCTTGTAGAATCTATAATCCCTGCAAGGATTAAAACAACTCCCAAGGGAAAACCGGGGAACGTAAGACTAACTTACCAGTATGATACAGAAGCAGGGGCAAAGCTGCTTTTGAAAAAAGGTTCTACCGTACAGGAAGTTTTTGTCGTAACTGAAAAGAGAGAAGAGTTAAAAGAGTATTTAAAAAAGTTTAAATAAATCCCCAAGCTTATTTAAATATTAAATATTCTTATAAGTATTCTAAATCTTACATTTTTATAAATTTTTATTATAATAGAGTTTTTAATTACTAACTTTGAGGTTAGGATATGGTTAAACTACTTCCAGGTATTGTGGTTACAGTACTTCTTGCAATAGCTTCTATTTTTATATCAAGTTTAGAAATAGTAAAAACAACAGTTAATTTTAGTCCTCTTATTATCTCTATTATTTTAGGTGTCTTAATTGGAAATTTAGTAAAATTCCCAGAAACATTTAAACCGGGAATAATATTTTCATTAAAAAAGATACTGAGATTAGCAATTATATTTTTAGGTTTTAGATTAACATTTCAGAATGTAGCTGAAGTAGGTTTAGAAGGTTTAATAGTTGATACTATAATGCTTGTATCTACATTTTTAGTAGGCGTATGGGTCTCAAGGAAAATATTTGGTTTAGATAACGAAATGAGCTATCTTATAGCTTCTGGTAGCTCAATATGTGGAGCCTCAGCTGTCCTTGCAACAGCTCCAGTCGTTAAAGCTGAAATGCACCATGCAGCTATGGCAGTTGCTACTGTTACTATTTTTGGGACAACTGCAATGTTTGTATATCCCCTTGTTTACAAGGCTGGACTTTTGTTAGATTTTAACGATTTAACATACGGAATATGGACTGGGGCAACAGTTCACGAAGTTGCACAGGTTGTTGCTGCTGGATTTGCTATTTCAGATTCAGCTGGCAATACCGCAACTATTGCAAAATTAACAAGGGTTATGATGTTAGCACCACTTTTAATAATTCTCAGTATTTATTTGGCTAAAAAACATTCTACCCATGGTGCCGGTGTTACATTAAGAGATATACCTATTCCATGGTTTGTTTTTGGTTTTATAGCTATGGTTGGAGTTAACTCTTTAAATGTTATTCCAACTAATGCTGTTCATTACATAAATGTAGTAGATACATTTTTGTTAACTGTTGCTATGGGTGCAATGGGTATCGAAACTAATATAAACAAGGTAAAAGGCGTAGGTATGAAACCTATCTACTCTGCCC
>JALSSE010000450.1 GCA_026984415.1 Hydrogenothermaceae bacterium
TTCCATTATCTCTGGTGAGATTGTTGCACAGTTTAAAGCTAAGAAAGGTTTATCTTTTCTCGGGCTTAACTGGTGAATAGCTTTTGCAAAAAGTTCTTTTCCTACTCCACTTTCCCCTAAAATCATCACAGTAAAATCAAAAGGGGCAATTTTTTCCACATATTCAAGTAAACTTTTCATTTTTGGGTTTTTTGTAATTATAAAATCAACCTTACTTTCTTTCTGGGAAGTTCCTAACATTGCTTTTAGTTCTTCATTTTCTTTTAGAATTTTTGCCTTTTCTACCCCTTCATTTATTATCTGCCAGATTGTAGGGTCATTGAAATCTATTGGTTTTGTTATGTAGTGGTAAGCACCTTCTTTTATACAGCTGACAGCAGTATCAATTGTTCCGTAAGCTGTCATTATTAGAAAACTGGATATTTTATTTCTTTTCCTTATCTCTTTAAGAACTTCCTCCCCTGTCATTTTAGGCATTTTAAGGTCAGAGATTATAAGGTCATAACAGCTTTCCTGAGCTTTTTTTACGGCTTTTTCTGGGTCACTTTCTATTTCTACCCTGTAACCTTCTTCTTCTAATAAATCCTGTAATGTTATTAGTATATCAATTTCATCGTCTATTACTAATATGTTTCCCTTTTTTTCCAAGCTAATTCTCCTCTGTTATTGGTAATTTTATAATAAACTCTGTTCCTTTATTTTCCTCTGTTTTAAATTCTATTATGCCGCCGTGGTCTTTTATTATTCTGTATGCAATAGCCAGACCTAAACCTGTTCCTGTTTCTTTTGTTGTAAAGAAAGGTTCAAAAATCTGTTTTCTGATTGATTCAGGAATTCCTTTTCCTGTGTCTTTGATACTGATTAAGGCGAATTTTCCTTCTCTTCCCATTGAAATGTCTATTTTCCCCTCGTAGTTCATAGCTTCCATAGCGTTTATGATTATGTTAACAAAAACCTGAATAAGAGAGTTTTTATCTCCATAAATTTTAACACTATTATCTAAATCATTACTAATATATATATCTATATTTCTATTTTCAAGCCGTGATAACTCAATAGATTCATCTATTATTTCCCTTAAATTGACCCTTTTTAGTTTGGAATAAGTTGGTTTTGAGAAGTTTAGTAATTTTTCAATTATTTCTGTTGCCCTTGAGACATTTTTATCAATTTTTTCTACATATTTTAGTATTTTTTCACTTCCTAACTTTTTAGCTTCCCTTTTTATATTAAAAGATGCCTGTGATATTACAGCAAGTGGATTTCTTATATCGTGGGAAATACCTGCTGCAAACTTACCTATTAATGCAAGTTTTTCAGTCTGTACAACCTGATTTTTTATCTCTTCTTTTTCTGTTATGTCTTCTATAACAAGGACAACTTTTTCATTTTTTTCATTTCCAATGTTTTGTTCTTCTGATGAAATTAAAGGAAGTATCTTTAAATGAAATGTACGTGGGTTTTCACCTTTAGATGTAAAAACTGTTTCATATTTTGTTTTTGAGAGGATAACATTTTTTATATCCTTTTCTAATACCTTTAGCATAGGAATATCGTTAAATAAATTATTTGTATGATTTTTTAAGTACCTTGAAAAAGCTGAATTTGAAAGTTCTACGTTGAATTTATCATCAATTATTGCAATTCCTGTTTCTATTGATTCAAGGGTCTGGTTTAATAATTCTCTGAGTTTTGACGTTTCGTTGATGTATTTCAGTTTTTCAATGTAAATTCCAATTGAAATAGCGTAATTTTGCAGGTAATCAACCTCTTTACTGTCTATTTCATTTTTTTTGTAAACTGCAAGAACTCCGTTAATACTTTTTCCACCAAAAGGTATTAAAATATACCTTTCTTCATAAATATACGGTTCTTTTAAATCTGGAAAAACCCTTTCTATAAAAACTTTTAAATTTGGGAAAAATCCAGCCTTTTTTACAAGAGTATCTTTTACGTAAACAACAACCCCTGAATACCCTAAATTTATCAATCCCTGAGATGCTATATTTGCCATGCTGTTTAAATCTTCAGTTGATAACGTGTAATTACTTAATTTAAATATTTCTTTTAATTTCTTATAAGTTATTTCAAGCTCATCGTGTAGTTGGAAAATATGCTTTTTTATTTCCTGGTCTATCTCCCTTTCTAAAATTTCCCTGTACTCTCTGTTTTTTTTATTTAGCTCCGATTTGTAAAATACACTAAGCTGGTAAATGAAATACAAGGGGAATAAGGAAATACCAATAAAATAAAAACCAATGGGAACTAACAAAATATTAATAAGTACAACTGAACTCCATATAAAAAGCTCTGATTTTGAAAGATAACTTCTAATAAGTAAGCTTGAAAAAGCAAAAATAGCAGGAACATAATAAAAATTAGAATGAATATTATTTAAAATAACCTGTAGTAGCATCAAAATAAGAAAAATAAATAAAAAGCTCACTTTAATTTTTTTGTCTATCTCTTTATTTATGTAAATAAATATAAAAAACACAGAAAGAATTAAAGGTAAAAACTTAAGCTGGTTAATTTCAAAAAATTCAACTAAAAACTCAATTAATATAGATAAAAATGAAAGGAATAAGAAAAGAAAATTTTTGTAAGAAAATCCAAAAACTTTTATTAGAAAGAAATAAATAATCCAGGAAAATATTGCTAATTCCATCAAATACCTTTTTAATATATTTTTAGCTTTTTCGGAACAAAACCCTTATTCTGTAAACACATTTAACATATAATTAACTTCTTTTGTATAAATTTTTTCTTTTGGATTTTCATAAACAATCAACGGTTTTTCAACAATTTCTCCCGATTCTTTTCCTCCTTTTATTCCTTCAACTAAAAAATTTGTGGCATTTTCATTTATAGTTGGATGTACAAATCTAAATCTTTTAGGCTGTATTTTATATTTTTTCATTAAAAAAACTGTTTCAGACAAACGGGATGTATTGTTAATTAAAAAAAGTTTACCTGAATTCTTTAATAAATATCCACTGGCAGAGATAAAATCCTCCAAACTTCCCTTTACTTCAGACTTTCCAATCTGAATCTCTATATTTTTAGACTTTGACATCTCTTTTTTAAAAAAAGGTGGATTTGTTATTACAAAATCAAAAGACTGGTTTTCAAAAATTTTTTTTATGTTTTTTACATTTTCTAAATAAAGATTTACTTTAACACCGTTTATTTCAAAATTTTTTTTGGCTATTTCATAAAGACTTTCTTGAACTTCAACAGCATAGAATTTTAAGTTTCTGTATTTTAGATTAAGTAAAAGAATTAGGATACCTGAACCTGTTCCTAAATCTATAACCTTTGAGTTGTTTTTTAGTTTTGCAAAAGAGGCTAAAAGAACACTGTCTAAATTAAATCTGTAACCTGATTTTTTTTGAATTACTTGAATCTTCCCCCGAATAAAAGGGGAAGATACTAATTCATTTTCTTTCAAATTTATGCAGTAGGTATGTAGGCTTCTGGGTTAACACCAGCTAATTTGAGTAATGTTTCTGCCCTTTCTCTTAATTTTTCGTACTTTTCAAGTTCTTCCAATGAAAGTTCTTCTTTATTTGCAAGTTTAGCCCTTGCTTCTTCAAGTAAACTTTTCTCTCTTTCAACATCAATTTCATCTAATCCGTAAGCTTCTTCAACTAATATTATTACTTTATCCCCAGTTACATCAAGAACACCATAAGTTACAGCCAGTTCTAAAGGCTCTTCACCTTCCCTTTCAATTCTTATTTTACCGGGAATAACGTTTGTTAAAAGAAGCATATGGTTTTCTAAAATTCCACACTCACCATCAGCAGTATTAACAACAGTCTGGTAAACGTCACCACTGAAAATTATACCTTGTGGACTTACTATTTCTAATTTATACATCAAACTCCTCCACAAATATTTCTTGCATTAATAGATAATAGTTTACAATATATTATTATATTTTTCTAACCCTAAAAAATAGGAGGTGTGGCAAAATGAAAGTAGGTGTTTTACTGGCAGGTTGTGGTGTTTATGATGGGGCGGAAATTCATGAAGCGACATTAACCCTTTATTTCCTTGACAAAGAAGGTGTAGAAATTCAAATGATGGCACCGAACATTCCACAAAAAGAAGTTATAAATCATTTAACTGGTGAAAAAACAGATGAAACGAGAAATGTTTTGGTAGAAGCTGCAAGGATAGCAAGAGGAAATATAAAAGATATAAATGAAGTTTCTGCAGATGAGTTAGATGCTTTAATAATGCCCGGTGGTTTTGGAGTTGCAAAAAATTTCTCAACATTTTTAGAAAAAGGTGCAGAAGCTGACGTAATTCCAGAAGTGAAAAGATTACTTGTAGATTTGGCTAAACAGGGAAAACCTATTGGTGCAGTGTGTATCTCACCTGTAATTGTTGCTGCTGTTTTAAAAGAACTTCATCCTACTTTAACTATTGGAACAGACAAAGATGTTGCATCTGCAATAGAGGCTATGGGAGGAAAACATTTAAGCTGTCCTGTTAATGAGATGGTAGTTGATGAAGAACACAAAATAGTTTCTACTCCTGCCTACATGCTTGGAAAAACTATAAAAGATGTTGCTGAAGGAATTGAAAAATTAGTAAAAGAAGTAATAAGATTAGCAAAAAAATAAAAGGAGTTATGTTTTGATACTAAAAGGAAATACAATAAAAGAACTAATTGAGAAAAAAGAAATAGAGATAGAACCATTTGATTTAGAATACCAGCTTGAAACATCATCAGTAAGCCTAAGACTTTCCAATAAATACTATAAATACCCAAAAGAGTTAGAACCAGACATTGAAATGTTAGATGCGAAAAACCCATATTTTCAGATTTTAGAACACGATTTTATTTCGGAAAAGGGTTTCGTAGTAGAACCAAACAAATTTATAATTGCAGAATCCCTTGAGTACATAAAATTACCTGAAAACATAGCTATTTTTTTAGACAGTAAATTTAGACTTAATAAGCTTGGTTTACAGCTTGTAAATACAGGATGGTTAGAGGCAGGTTACGAAGGTAACCTCCTTTTTTGTCTCTACAATGTAAATGAATTTCCAGTTAGGATATTTTCTGAAATGAGGGTTGCAGAAATAGTTTTTGCAAAATCTGAATAATGGAAGAACTTTTTGATTTAAATAAATTAGGAAAACTTGAAAAGGCAGTTTTTATAGAAAGACCAAACAGATTTGTTGGAAAATGCAAAATAAATGGTGAAATAAAAACCTGTCATATTGCAGACCCGGGAAGACTTAAAGAGATTCTACATACAGGAAGGGAAATTCTTGTAGTTAAAAACAAACCTGAACTTAAATTAGACTATAAAATGATTGCTGCAAAAATGGAAGATGGATGGATTTTACTAAATACATCTTTCCATTCAAAGATAGCTAAAAAAGCTATTGAAAAAGGCGTATTGGGCTTTTCACCAAAAAAAATAAAATCTGAAGTAAAATTTGGGAATAGCAGATTAGATTTTTTAATAGATGACAAAATTTTTGTTGAACTAAAAGGAAGCAACCTTTTAATTGATAATAAATGTGTTTTTCCTGATGCTCCTACAGAAAGGGGAAGAAAACATCTTGAAGAATTGATAGAAGCAAAGAAAAAAGGATACAGAGCAATAATCTTATTTATGGGATTAAGGGATTGTAAATGTTTTAAAACAAATGAAAAATTAGATAAAAAATTTTCTGAAACTTTTTCAAAAGCATTAAGAAATGGTGTTGAGTTTTTTGGTTTTAAAATAAAAATAAATAAAGACTTTAAAGTTATTTTAAATGGTAATCTTCCTCTCTGTAAAAATTTTTAATCTCTCATAAGCTCTAAGAATTTGTGGTCTGCAAAAATCTTTTTTGCATAATCCATATTTTCATTTAAAATCCTATAAGCTGTTTTTTTATCTCCAGTTTTTATATAACTTTTGGCTAAAAAATAAATAGAATCTACGTAATATTTAACGTTGTTCAGTTCCTTGTAAAGTTTTGCAGATTCTTTTAAATAAGGAATTGAATCCTTATATTTTTTCTGTTTATAAAGGACTATCCCTAAATTAAAATTAGCTAAAGCAATATAACTTTTTCTGTTGTTTGATTCTTTTGATAACTTTAAACTTTTTCTGTAAAACTCCTCTGCTTTTTTGTAATCTTTTTTTTCAAAATACACATTTCCAATGTTAGACAGGGCAATTGAACTCATTTTTAAATTGTTGTTTTTTTCAGCCAATTTCAAACTTTTTTTAAAATAATCCAGTGCTGCATCGTACTTTCCTAAACTTCTCAATATTTCAGCTAAAAGTGTATAACTGTAAGCCAACCATTTGTAATTACCTTTATCTTTTGAATATTCAATAGCTTTATTTGTATATTTCATAGCAATGGCAGTATTTCCAGAAAGAAAATAACCAATCCCAAGATAGTAATAAGACTCAGCTATACCTTTTGGAACGTTATGTTTTAATGAGTAGTCTAAAGTTTTTTTAGATTCTCTAATCATACATAGATATTTTCCCTGCTCATAACATTGCCATGCTTTGGCAAGCATTTTATCAACTTTTTCCTTTGGGGAAATTTCTTGAGAATAGCTAAATGAAAAAATTA
>JALSSE010000451.1 GCA_026984415.1 Hydrogenothermaceae bacterium
ATACTCTTTTGCTTTTTTTGCAAGGGCATCTATTTTGATAGCACCATCCAAAAGTGAGTAGTGGGAGTGTAAATGTAAGTGAACAAAATCTTTTTGAGCCATAGACAACCTCTTTATCTTTTCTGTATTTTTCGTGATGGAGTTAAAAATTTATAAAAATTTTGATGTTTATTCAAGATTGATTTTTAACAAAATTTAACACATCAATAAAAATTAACTTCGTATGATACAAGCTTACCATTTTTATAAACAAACTTCCCAGAGAAACATTTATCTTGGTTTAGCCATTTTAGAAAAATTTTGTCCCCTTCCCACAAATTAAGAGAAGTTAATTTATCATCGTCAATCCATTCTAAATTCCCTTCTTGTGAATCAATAAGTTCCTCTTCAAATTCTGTTGCTACAAAAACGAAAACGTACCAGTCTTCAATGCCATCAAAAGCTGGAAAAGTAAGTATACCTTTCAAAACTGGATTTTTTATTTTCAAACCAGATTCTTCCTTTACCTCCCTTATAATACACTCTTCAGGTGTTTCTCCTTTTTCAATTTTTCCACCAAGACCGTTCCATTTTCCTTCATGTATATCATTTTCTTTTTTTACTCTGTGTAGCATTAGAGTTTTACCATCTTTTTTCAGATAACATAAAGTACCCATTTTCACTTTTTAAACTCCTAAGTATTTAATTTTTCTATTTTAATTTTTTATTATTTAAAAAGATAATAAAATTATTTTAATATTCTATTTGCTTAATATTCAAAAAAGTGCATAATTATTATTTACCAATGACTTATATGGAGGTACTTGATGGATAGAAGAAAATTTTTAAAAGGAATGGCTGTTGCAACAGGTTCAATACTTGCAGGTAAAGATTTACTTGTTAAAGCAAATGCTGAAGTAATTGAAAAATATCCATTTTTAATCAAATTTCCAGAAAAAACAGAATTAATTTTTTATTCTGAAAGACCACCACTGTTAGAAACACCAAGAAAGTATTTTACAAAAGCAATAACTCCAAATGAGGCATTTTTTGTAAGATGGCATCTTGCAGACATACCAACATCCCTTGATTTAGATAAATGGAGATTAAAGATACACGGTAATATTCCAAATCCTGTTGAATTATCAATGGACGATTTAAAAACAAAGTTTGAGCCTGTTTCATTTTTTGCAGTTTCCCAGTGTTCTGGAAACGGAAGAAACTTTTTTGAACCGAAACCAAAAGGGATACACTGGAACCATGGTGCCATGGGAAATGCAGAATGGGTAGGGGTTAGGCTAAAAGATGTTTTAGAGTACGCAGGTATAAAAAAAGGAACTATAGAAATTGGATTTAATGGGTTAGATAAAGCACCTTACCCAAAAACTCCCGATTATATAAGAAGTTTACCTATTGACCTGTGTATGACTGAAGATGTTATCCTTGCCTATGAGATGAACGGAGAACCAATTCCTTATCTTAATGGGTTTCCTTTAAGGTTAATTGTCCCTGGATGGTACGCAACCCACTGGATAAAATCTGTAACTGAAATTTTAGTTTTAGATAAACCTTTAAAAAATTTCTGGATGGAAAAAGCTTACCATTTACCTGATAACGATTGTGAATGTGTTAAACCGGGAGAAAAACCTAAAAAAACAAAAATTATTTCAAAAATGAATGTGAAATCTGTTATAGCAGTTCCTGACAATAACACTGTTCTAAAGAAAGGAAAAGTTGTTAAGGTGGCAGGAGTCGCATTTGATTACGGTTCTGGAATTAAAAAAGTTCTCGTTTCTATTGACGGTGGTAAAACATGGAATGAGGCAAATTTAGGACCAAACCTTGGTAAATATTCATTTAGGGAATGGTTTTTCTACTTCAAACCTGAAAAAAAGGGAAGTTTAGAAATATTATCAAGGGCTGTAAACCACAACGGAGAAATGCAGCCTTTCAAAATAGGCTGGAATCCAGGTGGTTATAAATGGAATGTTGTTGATAAAGTAAAAGTAGAAATAATATAAAAGGAGGAAAACAGAATGAGGAAGTTAATAATTGGATTATTGGCTCTACCAGTTTTATCATTTGCAAGTGAAAATCATTTAAATTTACCTTTTTACCAGTACAAACTAAAAGAAGGTAAAGGAAAAGAGCTTGTTGAGATTAACTGTCAGATGTGCCATTCTTTAGGATACGTACTAAATCAGGGGAAAATGTCAAAGAAAACATGGGAACATATAGTTCACCATATGATTCACGATTTTAAAGCCCCAATTGATGATAAAACAGCTCAGGAAATAATACAGTATTTAAGCCAAAATTACGGAAAATAACAATTTCCCCCTTACTTAGGGGGATTTTTAAAAGTAAGTTATATCAATTAACTGGTAAATGTTTAACAGGGCAAGATTTGCATTGTAAATCTCTTCTAACCTTTCCATATCAACAGAAATTTTTGTGTTTATTGCAGATATTAAATTAATAACATCAACCTTGTGTTCTAAATAAGCCTTTGTTGTTAATTTAAGGTTATTTTCTGACTCATAAACAAGATACCTATTAATAAACTGGTACTTTTTTTCTGCTTCTTTTAATTTGTAGTAGTTTTCTTCAAGGGAAAAATAAAGGTTATTAAAAGAGTCTTGCCATCTTTCTTTAATTGTTGCCACTTTAGATTCTTCCTCTAAAACAATAAGTTCTTCATCAAATTTTTTCCAGATAGGAAGGTTCATTTTGATATTTGCACCAATCCCATCCCAGAAATTACTTCTAAGGCTATACCTGAAAGTAATATCAAAATCCGGGTAGTAAAATTTCTTTGATAACTCATACTCAAGTCTTATCTTTTTTAAATTCTGTTCCACAGACTGTAAAACAGGACTGTACTGCTTCAAAAAAAGTTTATAAAGTTCTAAATCGTGGTAAACCTGAGGGAATTTTAAATTAACCTGAACATCGCCTTTTATATTGTAGTTCACAAGCTTTTTCAAAGAGGCAATTTTAACTTTTTTTCTTGCATCTAATGTTATTTTTTCTTTTTGCAGGTTATACAGTACAATTTTAAGTTTAGAAGTATCGCTTTTTACTATAAGTCTGTCTTCTGTTTTTTTAAATTTTTTGTTTTCTAAAAGTTTTATTAAATTTCTTAAACTTTTTATATATTTATCTAACAAATGGGATTTTTCGTTTATTAACCACAGGCTATAAGCTTCCTCTTTTATCTGTTTCATTAATACAAGTTCCTGTGATTTTAGAGAAAGGTAAAGTATTTCATAATTTCTCTTTTCAATATCTTTCCTGAGAGAAAGTTTTGCTGGATATATAAATTCCTGTCTGAACTCTATAAAAAGAGCTTCAACTGGTTTTTTTATTACTTTTTTACCTTCTGTTGAAAGTCTTAAACTTGGGTTCAGTAATCTTCCTGCAAATTTTACCTTTTGTTTTGCAATAGAAAGCTCTTTTTCTATTTTCTTTAGCTGTGGGTTGTTTTGCTTTGCCCTTTCTATTAATTCATTTAGAGTTTCCCCGTAAGAGTTGCTAAAAATTAGATAAAATAATATTAAAATTGATACAAAAGCTGTATTTAAATTTCTTATCATAAGAATATATTTTATCAAATAAAGATAATTAGTGATAAAAATATAACAGGAGTTTTAAATGGAAAAAATATTAGTTCATATATGTTGTGGAGTTGATGCTGTATGGGCATTAAGGAAAATCAAAGAAGAGTTTCCAGATTCTGAAATAAAAGGCTTTTTCTACGACCCAAATATCCATCCAGAAGAAGAGTACGAGTTAAGATGGATTGAAACAAAAAGGGTCTGTGATGATTTAGGAATAGAGTGTATAAAAGGAGAATACCAGTTAGAAAAATGGATGGAAAAGGTAAAAGGATACGAAAATGAACCTGAAAGGGGAGAAAGATGTTCTATCTGCCACGATTTAAGACTTGAAGAAACTGCAAAAATGGCAAAAGAAAAAGGTTTTAACAAAATAACAACAGTACTTATGATGAGTCCTAAAAAAGATTTTGAAGTGCTGAAAAATATAGGTGAAACTACAGCATCAAAATACGATTTAGAATTTTTATCTATTGATTTCAGAAAAAAAGGTGGTGTTGAAAAGATGAACCAGCTATCAAAAGAGAAAGAAATATACCACCAGAACTACTGTGGATGCATATATGGACTATTTCAGCAGAGAAAAGGCATGGAATATATACCAGAACTTGTTTCCTTTGGAAAAGGAAGATTAGCTGGAAGTAGAGAAGAATTACTGTTTATAAAAAGAATACGAAGTTTTGCAGAAAACTTAGGAATTAAATGTGAGGAGCAGAGTTTTGATTTTATTGGGTGGAAATTAATCAGCTCAAAACTATCTATAAAGGGAAAACCTATACCACACAATGTTTTAATATATTCAAAATCTATAAAGGGTATTTTGAGGGCAAAAGTTAAAGAAATCATCCAATACAACAATAAAAAATTATTAAAACTTAATAAATCCAATACTGAAATATGGATTTTAGATTCTGAACTAAAAGAAATTCCTTTAGGAGAACCAAGGTTTTTAACAAATCCAGTGTTTATAGTAGGAAATGAATACTCAGATTTATTAAAAGAAAATACAAAGGTTGAGTTTCAATTAAAAACAGAATTTAACCCTGATACCCAATCCCAAAACCTTATTATAGGAAATAAAAATGCAGAAAAAAAATTATTTTTCCACAGCGATTCAATGGTAGATGGCTCTTATAGTGTTGATGAAAATATTATCTACTCTGAAATAAAAAATCACCTGAAGGAAATTTTAGATGGGACTATGTCCATTATTATTTTAGGTACTGAAACATTCGGAAAAATAGGAAGAAAAGTTTTTGAGGAAAGTTTAAAACAGAATTTAAAAATAAAAGTTTAAAGGACTTCTACTTTATTTTTACCGTTTCTTTTTGCTAAATATAGGGCTTTATCTGCCCGTTCTATTATACTATTTACGCTATCTCCAGTTTTTGCCTCTGTTACACCAAAACTTGCCGTTACATGTATCATTTTATCTTCATATCTTATCGTTCTATTTTCTATCAATGTCCTTAATCTATCTGCAATTCTTATTGCATCTGCTATTTCAACACCAGGAAGAATTATTGCAAACTCTTCACCACCTATCCTTGCAGTTATAGTGTTTGCCCTTAAATAGTTTTTGAAAATTGTTGCAACCTCTTTAAGCACAAGGTCTCCAATTGGATGTCCGTATGTATCATTAATCTGTTTAAAATTATCTATATCCATTACTATTAGAGAGAATGGGTATCCCCTTTCGTTAAAATCTTTTAAAAGTTCACTAAGAGTTCTTTCAAATCTTCTCTTGTTTATTAAACCTGTAAGAAAATCAACATTTGCTTCTGTTTTTGCTATAGTTAATTCTTCTTTTAGTTTTTGTATTTCTATATGATATTCTTTTATTTCTTCTTTTAATGATATATTTTCCCTTTTTATATCCTTTAGTTCTTCTAAAATAGATGTCAAAAGTGTTTCGACATGAGAATTTCCTATTATTTCCTTTTTCTCCTCTATACTTGTTGTGTGGGTATCTATTGATTTTTGATGTTTATCAAGACTTTCAACAATTTCAAGTAATTTCTGGTCTATAGTATTTGCAATTTCTTTTAATTTTTCAGCATAACCTTCTGGTCTATCTTCCTCTGGAAGTGGTATATCTATTTCTTCAGTTCCGTAATAATCTTTGTAAAGTCCTAAAATTTCTAAATCTGTAAGTTCTTTTTTGTTTTCATAAATATAACAAAAAATGTAAAACCATCTTTCATAATTCACTGGAGTAAGTAAAATTCCATTTCTGATTAGAAAATTAATCTCATTGCGGACTATATTCATTAAAATTTTTGTCTCTTCCTGAGATAATCTTTTTACCCGTCTTAATTTGTCATAAATACGGCATCTAATCATTAATTAAACCTTTGGAAATTTTGTATAAATCTTATTCGTAATTATTTCTAATAACTTAAAAATGGGAATTCACTTTATAATATTTTCCCAGATTTTGTCAACTTTTCTTTTTATTTCATCTGGAATTGTTGCAACTTCAGGCCATTCCCTCATATAACCTTCTTCTTTCATTTTAGCTGTTGCATCTATTCCCATTTTTCCGCCAAAACCGGGGTAGTTTGTTGAGTGGTCTAAAACATCTATTACCCCCTGCTGGATAATAATATCTCTGTGTGGGTCTGCATTATTACCCCATATCCATAAAACTTCATCTATGTTTTGAACATCAACCCATTCATCAAAAACAACAATATTTTTTTCAAACATCATTTGCCCCATTCCCCACAGGGCATTTATTATTTTCCTTGCATGACCAGGATATCTCTTTTTTATTGAAACGAAACAGAAGTTATGAAAGCACCCTGCTATTGGAAGGTTATAATCAACTACTTCAGGAAGATTAAACTTTACAAGTGGCAAAAATATCCTTTCTGTAGCTTTTCCCATCCAACCATCTTCCATTGGCGGTTTTCCTACAATAGTTGTTTGATAAATCGGGTCTTTCCTATGGGTTATTGCTGTAATATGCATTTGAGGGTACTTATCAACAGGTGTATAAAAACCT
>JALSSE010000452.1 GCA_026984415.1 Hydrogenothermaceae bacterium
ACCAGGAAGGAAACAGTATATTTCCTAAAACGACACCAAAAGTCAGGTAATAAATAATCCAGTCTTTGTGGAATTTTTCAAAGGAAAATATTAGTATAGTTAAAATAAAAAAACTGAAAACCATGAGAAAGAGTTTAATCAGTATAACAGAGCTAAATATTTCTGAAATTTTTTCTTTATTACTCTGATTCATTGATATTTCTCTTGTTGCTGTAAGTTCAAATCCGTAATTTGTCAAAATCATGAAATATTCAACTGTTGCAACTGCAAAGGCAATTAACCCAAAATATTCAAATCCTAAAACTCTAATAAGATAAGGAACTGTCAGTAAAGGTAAAATATAGTTTGCAACCTGAAGTATACTTAATGAAAGGAAATTTTCTAATAAAACTTTTCTGTTTTTCAAAAATTTCTTTAAATTTATATACATTATTAGAATATTATAGTCTAAGCAAAAGTATAAAAGAAAGGAAAGTACAAGTTAAAGGCTTCAAATATTGCTGAAAGAGATTTAGAAGAATTTTCTATTGCTATTCATTTAATAATATTTTTATTTTTTGTTTTATTATAAATTCCATTTTTTCTATAAAATTTTCAGTTTCTTTAATCAAAATTTCAATTTCATCTTTTTCAAAAAATGGATTAGGTGTATAGTCTGCTTCTTCCCTCAAGTTGTAAAGTTTCATTATTCAAACAGGTAAACCTTCTGATTTTATATTTTCATAATATAAAGACCCTTTAAAAAGATTTGATTTTTCATATTTTTCTTCACTAATAATAACTAATCCAAAAACTACATCATATTTTAATTCTACTTCTGTGGCCATCTCAATTATTTTATATTTCAATTCTCTGGTAAGATTTCTAATAACAACTAAAAGGTCTATATCACTTTCATTAGCAAAGCTACCTTTAACTTTTGAGCCATAAAATATAATTTTAGCGTCTGGAGTTAATTTTAAAATTTCTTCTTTTAACTCGTAAATTGCCTTTATTTCTATATTTGTAAGAAATGTAAAAATATCTTTTTTCTTCTTCATAAATTTATCCTCTTGAATACTTTAATTTAAATATATGCAATACCACTTAAATTTCCCAGAAAATGGATTAATTTATCTGATTTTTAATGTAGATAAGGCAATAATTGCAAGAAGAATAGAAATAATCCACACCCTCACAACGATTTTAGGTTCTGGAATTCCCAATTTTTCAAAATGGTGGTGGATTGGTGCCATTAAAAATATCCTTTTTCCACCTGTTGCTTTAAAATACGCAACCTGTAAAATAACTGACAATGTTTCAACAACAAAAATTCCTCCAACTATTGCAAGGGCAATCTCCTGTTTTGTTATGATTGCCACAGTTCCTAATACTGCCCCAATAGATAGGGAACCTGCATCACCCATAAAAATCTCTGCTGGGAAAGAGTTAAACCATAAAAACCCAAGACCTGCCCCTAATAAAGCCATGAGAAATACAGTTAATTCTCCACTTCCCTGTATATAGGCAATTTTCAGATAATTTGCTAAAACAGAGTTACCTGCAAGGTATGCAAAAAAAGCAAATGCAGCAGCTGAAATCATCGATGGTCCTATCGCAAGCCCATCTAATCCATCTGTAAGATTTACTGCATTTGAAGTTGCTACAATTATAAAAATCATAAAGAAAAGATAAAAAACCCCCAAATCTATATGTAAATCTTTAAAAAATGGAACGTACAAAATCGTATTAAATTTTGGATAAAGATAAAGTATAGAAGATGCAATTGTTGCAAATAAGAGCTGAAGTAAAAACTTAATACGTGAAGAAATACCCTTTTTCTTTACAAGTTTATTGTAATCGTCCCATCCTCCAATAACAGCAAAAGATACAAGAACAAAAAGAGTAATCCATATGTAAATATTATCTAACCTGCACCACAATAAAGAGGATATAAGAAGTGGAACAATTATCAGAATTCCGCCCATAGTTGGAACATATTTTTTCTGTGTATGTTCTGTATAAGCCCTTACATATCCTCCTTCTTTCCTCTGAATAACCCTCAACCTTCTAATTAAGTAAGGTCCAAAAATAAGAGCAAGGGCAAAAGATGTTATTAATGCGTAAAAGGCTCTGAAAGTTATGTATTTAAATATGTTTATATCTAATATTTCATAAAGTAAGTGATACAGCATTCTTCGAAACTACCTCTACCTGTTGACCGAAAACAGTCTGTCTAAGATTATTGCTGAAGCATTTCTGACTGATAAATGGTTGTACTTACCGGGTCCTAAAATTGGTTCTAAAACGTAATCACAGCTTTTAACTAATTCTTCAGGCATTCCCCAGCCTGTACCCATAAGGATTAAAAATATATCGTCTTTTTTATCTAAAATTTTTTTCATTTCTGAATAGGAAACTGTCTGTTCGTATTTTTTTGCAGAGGTTGAAATAAGTTTAGGCTCTTTTCCTGTTTCTTTTTTTATAGAATCAATCACATCTGTAAGGGAATCTGATAACCTTACAAGACTTCCTGCTTCTGCCCTTCTTGGATTAAATTTACTTCCATACCCTTCAGTCCAGTATTTAATCTGTTCTCTAATTACAAATTGCTGGGCTTCTAAAGGCTGTATGATGTAATAACCACCTAATTCATATGTTCTTGCAGGTCTCGCAATATCGTGAAAATCCAAAGTTGTAAATGACGTTACCACCCATTTTCCATCTTTGTTAACTGCTGGATAATGCACAACCGAAATAAAAACGTGGCTATTTTCCATTAACTACCCCATTATTTTATTAAACGTTGTCTTTTACTAACTTGTAAATAAAACTGTCAACAACTGCCTGCCATGATGCCTCAATAATGTTTTCAGAAACACCAACAGTTCCCCATTTTTTTTCTTTGTCTTTACTTTCAACTAAAACCCTTATTTTAGCTGCTGTCCCTGCACTTTCATTAACTATTCTTACTTTGTAATCTATCAGTTCTACTTCTGCTAAAGATGGGTACTGGTTTATTAATGCCTTTTTCAATGCTTTGTCTAATGCATTAACAGGACCATGTCCAAGGGAAGCTGTATGTTCTAATTCGTCATTGACTTCAATCCTAACTGTTGCCTCTGAAATAGGGATTTTGTCTGTTTTTCTTTTTACTATTAAAGTTCTGTATGCAATCAGGTCAAAATAATCTTTTAATGTTCCCAAATGTTTTCTTATTAACAGTTCTAAAGATGCTTCCGCTGCTTCAAAATGATAACCGTAGTTTTCAAGTTCTTTTATCTCCTGAATTAAATCTGTAATTCTTGGGTCTTTTTCGTCTATTTCAATACCAATTTCTTTTGCTTTGTATATGATATTACTTTTACCTGCAAGGTCAGAAACAAGAACTTTTCTTTTATTTCCAACTTCTTCAGGTAGTATATGTTCGTAGCTTCTCGGATTTTTCAAAACTGCCGAAGCATGAACTCCACCTTTATGGGCAAAAGCACTATCCCCAACGTAAGGCATATTTTTAGGTACTGGCATATTTACAATATCAGCAACAAAGTTAGAAACTTCTTTTAATTTTTTCAAATTTTCTTTAGGTACAGTTTCGTACCCTAATTTTAAAGAAAGGTTTGGAATTATTGAACATAAATTTGCGTTTCCGCACCTTTCACCAAATCCGTTTATTGTTCCGTGTATCTGTTTTGCTCCACCTTTCAAAACGGCAGTTATAGAGTTCCATACTGCTGTATCTGAATCGTTGTGGGCGTGTATTCCTAATTTTGCTTTTATTCCAGATTTATTAACTGCTTCAAATATTTCTTCTATTTCGTTAGGTAAAGTTCCGCCGTTTGTATCACATAAAACAATAAAGTCTGCTCCACCTTCTTCAGCAGCTTTAATAGCTTTAATAGCATACTCTGGATTGTCTTTATATCCATCAAAAAAATGTTCTGCGTCAAAAATAACTTCATCAACGTGTTTTTTTAGATAATCAACGCTATCAAAAATCATTTCTAAATTCTTTTCTAATGTTGTTTTTAATGCCTCTGTAACGTGTAAATCCCAAGTTTTTCCAAAAATTGTAACTACTGGAGTTTCAGCACCTAATAAATCCTGTATTTGGGGGTCATCTTCAACTTTTAGGTAAGCCCTTCTTGTTGAACCGAATGCCGTTATTTTTGTATTTTTTGTATTCCATTTTTTTACTTCCATAAAAAAAGCCATATCTTTTGGGTTTGAACCTGGCCAGCCACCTTCAATATAATGGACTCCAAAATCAATTAATTTTTCAGCAATACGTAGTTTGTCCTCTACAGATACGCTTATACCTTCTGCCTGTGTTCCATCTCTTAAGGTTGTATCGTATATTAAAACTTTTTTGTCCATTTCTTGTCTCCGTAAAGTAATTCTTAATATTTTATCAATTTAAGAGATAAATTTTTTAAGATTATAATTTAGTTCCAAGAAATTGAATTTCACGTTAAATTCTGACTGGAATGTTGTTCTCTTCTAAGTATTCTTTAACTTCCTGTATGGTCAGTTCTTTAAAGTGGAATAAAGAGGCTGCAAGGGCTGCATCTGCTTTTCCTTCTTTGAATGCGTCAAGGAAATGTTGCTTGTTTCCAGCTCCACCTGAAGCAATTACTGGAATGTGAACAGTTTCACTTATTGCCCTTGTTAGGTTTATATCATAACCAGATTTCGTTCCATCTTTATCCATTGAGGTAAGGAGTATTTCACCTGCTCCTAAATCCTCAACTGCCTTTGCCCATTCAATAGCGTCTATTCCTGTGGCTGTCCTTCCACCGTGTATATAAACTTCCCATTTATCCTTTCCAACCTGTTTTGCGTCTATTGCAACAACAATTGTAGAAGAACCAAATCTGTTTGCAGCTTCTTCAACTAAAATAGGTTCTTTAACAGCTGCTGTATTTATTGAAACTTTATCGGCACCACTTTCAAGTAGTTTTCTAACATCTTCAAGTGTTCTTACACCTCCACCAACTGTAAGGGGCATAAAAACCGTTTCAGCAGTTTTTTTAACAACATCAAGTATAATATCCCTGTCTTCTGAAGATGCTGTTATGTCAAGGAAAACAAGCTCATCAGCTCCAGCTTCATCATAGGCTTTTGCTGCTTCAACAGGGTCTCCTGCATCAATCAGGTTAACAAAATTTACACCTTTTACAACTCTTCCTTTATTTACATCAAGGCAGGGAATAATTCTTTTTGCTAACATCTTTCACCTCAATTTAAATTAACTACAGCAGTCTGTCCTCATACATAAAGGACATAAAAACCAGTCTTTATTCATTTTTCCGTATTTATTGTAAAGTATACCCATTGCCCTTTCTTCTGTGAGTGTTATTTTTTCGCAGTCTAACTCTTTTAATCTAAAACACGTTGGTTTGTGGAGTTCCTTTTTGTCTTTACATAAGGTAAATATCAGTTCTTGATTTTCCATCTAAACCTCTGGTAAATCTTCCACTTCTTCAATATTTAAATTTTTTAGATATTCTCTGTAAGAAGAAATAGTTTTTACTCCTTCTTTTTCTAACATATCTTTAAACTTTTTAAATATCCTTTCTCCGTGTTTATCTAAATCAAAAAGTAATATAGCATTATTATAGTGGTCTGCAATGTCTTCAAGAACATCGTAATAACGACGACCTTTTAAGTCCATAACATTTCTTATGCCAAGTTTGAATAATTTTTCTTTGTCCCTTTTTCCTTCTACCAGAATTATGGTTTCTGGGTTTCTGTCTTCTTCTTTTAACTTATTTATCCAGTCTTCGTAGGATTCAAATTCCATTCAAACCCTGAAATTTACATATGTTTTTTTGCCATAGGGAAATCTTCCCACTTTGTATTAAAGCTATCGTAAAGCCATTCTGCTACAGCTTTTTTCTCTTTATCGGACAGTTTTTTACCGATTGGAGGCATAACCCCTAACAGTTTTAATGCAGGAGGAAGACATTTTGCCTCTTCTTTTGAAGGGTTTGTTATGTAGTCAACCACAAAATTTATAAAATCGCTTTTTTCTGGATAAAAGTGTTTTACCCTTGCTGAAACTTCTGCAAATGGAGGAGCTTTAATAGGTGGTTTCTTTCCCTGTTTAACCAGTGCTTCCATCTTTTTCATCTTTTCCATTGGAACACTTTGAACATGACATTCAGAGCAGTGTTTTTTATAAACCTGAAAACCGTCAGCTCCATAACTATTTATAGAAATTCCTAATACTGCCAGTCCTAACAAGATTTTTTTCATTTTTCAACCTCATACAAATTTTATTTCAGGTAGAACGTCTATAAACCCTTTTTCATAGGCTTCTTTTAAGAACAGTTCTATTGATTTTTTTCCTCTTTCTCCATAATCAATTGTAAGTTCGTTAACGTACATTCCAATAAATTTATCTGCTTTTTCCCTTTCCATATCCCTTGCAAATTTCATGGCGTAATCAACAGCTTCATCTCTATGTTCAAGGGAGTATTTAATACTTTCTTTCAGTATGTCAGAAACTTCTTTCATAGTTTCTTCACCTAAATCTTTTCTTATTACATTTCCACCAAGAGGTAGAGGAAGACCTTCTGTTTTTTGAT
>JALSSE010000453.1 GCA_026984415.1 Hydrogenothermaceae bacterium
ATTCTTACAATTTCAACATCTAAACTTGTTTCTTCTTTCATCTCTCTTTTAAGGGCATCTTCAACTTTTTCGCCAACATCAACAAACCCGCCGGGTATAGCAAGTCCTAAAGGCGGATTTTTTCTTTCTATCAAAACTATTCCCTTAAAATTATCATTTTCATCAAAAATTTGAATTATTCCATCAGTTGCTAAAAATGGTGTTTTAATTGCCAATTTTTATTCCCCTGTTAATAATTTTTTAAATAATCCGAAAAACTTAAGTATACAAAGTGTAAAAAATGTTTATATATTATAAAATAGTTTAATTATGATTACTTTACGTTTTTAATCTTTCCTGTTACTGAGGTGATATGCTTTTATGATTTATAGATATTTACTTACCCTGGCCTTTTTGTTGTTTTTCTTTGCCAATAGTTATAGTTTCCCAAGTTTTAAAATAGAAGGTGGGGTAGGTAAAGCTAAATTAGATGTTGAAGGTCATTTAAGATTTAAAGACCACAACATAAATGTAAAATTTAGTGGACAACCTCATGCTACACATGCATATCTTAAATTAAAATTTGATAATCCCTTTTTACCAAGTTTTAAGTTTGAAACAATTTCATATGAGTTTAAAGGAAAAGGTGAATCTGGTATAAGTAGCTTATTTCTTTTAGATAACGCTACAAAACCTATTTTTGATAAACTTCCTTTTGTTCCAAGTCCATTTGGTTTTGGAAAAAAATATTTTGGAGCAGCTTACGATTTTTTTGATAACATTTATGTTGGAAACGCCCAGATTGATGTTTATACAAAAGTCAGGGAAATGGATTACATAATCTATTATGATTTGCCGTTTATTATTCCAAGGGGTATTTTACTTATTCCAAAATTTGGTTATGCCCATAAATATGTAAATTTAAAAGCAAAAACAGTTATTTCTTTTATTTTAGAAACAACAGAAAAAATTAAATTCCAACAGCACGTCCCTATGATGTACTACGGTTTTGAGGCATTTGTTCCTGTAATTCCAAAGAAGTTTGATATTGAAATGGAATTTGAAGGAAAAGAAACAGGAGCAAAGAATAAACTTTATATAGATTTAAGTGCAGTATTGAGATTTAGATTTTATGACACAATACATGTTGGAATTGGGTATAGATACTGGAAATTAAGGGGAAAAAACGTAAAAACTGAAGACTCTGATGTTTCAGATGAAGTTGATTTAAAGTACTTTATGAAAGGATACTTCTGGGAGACAGGAATAAAGTTCTAAAATCATTGTTCAAAATAAAAATCAGCATAAAATATACAAAAATTTTGAGGAGGTATGAATTTTTTTGCGTGAAAAAGATTTTGAAATATTAGAGTTCTATAAATTTTTAGAAAACCTTTCTGAATTTACATCAAATGAAAAAACAAAACGAAAAATATATGAACTAAAACCAACAAAAGACGAATTTTCTCTAAAAAGTAAAATAAAAGAAACAGAAGAATTTATAAATATACTGAACTATGAAGGCTATTTCCCATTAACAGAATATCCAGATATTGAAAAAAGCCTTGATTTATTAAAAATAGAAGATAGCATACTCTCTTCACAGGAAATAAAAAATATCGGAACTGTTTATTATATTTCAAGGGAAATAAGAAATTTTTTATCTCCACATATAAAGAACACAGAAATACTGATAAAACATTTTAAAAATCTTTATCCTTCAAGGGAAGTAGAAAGGATAATAAATGACAGCATAGATAACTCAGGTAGTATTAAAGATTCTGCAAGTAGAGATTTATCAAGAATTAGAAAAGATATAAAAGAGATTGAAAGAAAAGTTATCTCCATTTTAGAATCAATGGTTAATAAACATAGCTACTCTGATATAATTCAGGATAGAATTGTAACAATCAGAAAAAATAGATTTGTAATACCTGTAAGACAGAATTTTTCATCTAAAATAAAAGGGATAATCCACGACCGTTCTTCTTCTGGACAAACAATATATTTAGAACCAGAAAATGTTGTTGAACTAAACAATAAACTATCTGACTTAAAAATAAAAGAGAAAATTGAAATAAGAAAGATTTTAAAATTCTTAACAGGTATTTTAAGGGACAAGTATAACCAGATATATTCTAATTTTGAAAAAATTATTTATTTTGACTTACTTTACACAAAATACAAATTTGCAAGGGAATTTAACGCAGTTTTTCCCGAAATAGAAGATGAAATATTACTGAAAGAAGCTAAACATCCACTATTTTTATTTAACAAAAAAGATTTTAAACCTTTAGATATTATTGTAAATAAAGACAAAAAAGGATTAATTATAACTGGTCCAAACACTGGTGGAAAAACGGTAACACTAAAAACATTAGGAATTTTATCCTTGATTTTTCAAACTGGCATTCCTATTCCAGTTTCTGAAGGAAGTAAAATCCCTGTATTTGATAATATTTTTGCCGATATTGGAGATTTACAGAGTATAGAACAGGATTTATCAACCTATTCAGCCCATATACAGAACATAAAAGAAATAGTAGAAAAAGTAGATGAAAAAAGCCTTGTCCTTTTAGATGAATTAATACCCGGTACTGACCCAGATGAAGGTTCTGCAATAGGTATTGGTATCTTAAAGAAATTGAAAAAGAAAAGTAGTTTTATACTTGTAACAAGTCATTTTAAACAGATAAAAATGTTTGGGCTTTCAGATGATTATTTTGAAATAGCCTCTGTTGGTTTTGACAAGAACACCCTTTCACCAACTTACAAAATTTATTACAAAACAGTTGGACAAAGTATGGCTTTTTTCATTGCTGAAAAGTTAGGCTTTGATAAAGAAATTTTAGAAGATGCCCGCCAGTACCTTGATGAGTCTTCATTAAAAATGGAAGAAGTTATTGAAACCCTTGAAAATTACAAATCTGCCTATGAAAGAGAGCATGAAGAGTTATTAAAATTAAAAAAAGAAGTTGAAGAAAACAGAAAAAAATACAAAAAACTTGTAAAAGAACTTGAAGAAAAGAAAAAAGAAAAATGGATTAAAGAGCTTAAAGAAGTTGAAGACTACGTAAACAATATAAGAAAAGAAGGATATGAAATCATACAAAAAATAAAAACTAATCCTTCAGGGAAAGATTTGGAAAGGTTTATTTTAGATAAAAAGCAAAATATCTCTTCTATTTTAGAAGAAAAATATGAAAATAATGAAAAAGAAAACATAGAGATAAACATAGGAGATAAAGTTAAGTTTAAAGGTAAAAATACCGTCGGTGAGGTTGTTTCAGTAAGAGAAGAAAAAGCAAATGTCAGTTTTAATGGTCTGAAAATGTGGGTAAAACTTTCAGATTTGGAAAAAGTAGATGAAGAAAAAAATCAGGCGAAAAAGATAACTAAAAAATTTAATGTAAGTAAAACAAGAATTAAAGTATCTCCAGAAATAAAACTTATTGGAAAAACAAGAGAAGAAGCTATCGCAGAGTTAAACGATTATCTCGATAGGGCTGTTCTGGAAGGGCTTTCTACAATAAGAATTATCCATGGATATGGTTCTGGAGTTTTAAGAAAAGCAATTAGAGAGCATTTAAAAAATCTTCCTTATAATATTTCTTTTGAAGATGCCCCTTACCACGAAGGTGGAATGGGTGTAACAATCGCCCATATAAAATGAAATATATACTATCTAGAAATTATTCAGTAAATAAACTTTCGTTTACTATGCAAATCAAATTTAATAAAAACTAATGCATTTTGTTAAACTTTTTTAAAAGCAACTTTTATATTTTTACCAATTATGGATATGTTGTAAAATTTTAAAAATTAACTATTGTTATAATTTAAGATATTTACTTATAAGAGGTTAAAATAATGCGAACCATTAATCTTAATGACCTTCCTGAAGAAGCACAAAGAGAATTATTAGATTTTTATGAGTTTTTGCTCCAAAAATATAAAAAAAGAAAGAAAAAAAAGAAAATAGATGAAATAATTCCCAGAAAAGTTAAAGTGTTCCAGCCAATAGAAAGAGAAGAAATGTATGAAAGATAAGATATTTGTAGATACAAACATTTGGTTATATGCTTTTATGGAACAGGATTCTCAAAAAACATCAATATCGAAAGAAATAATAGATGAAAATATAGAGCGAACTTATTTAAGTACACAAATTTTAAATGAAATCTGTATTAATCTTTTAAAAAAAGCTAATTATTCTGAAAAAGAGATAAAATACTTAATTAAAAATTTAAATGATGTGTATGAAATATTCCCAATAAGGGTAGAAGATTGTATCAAGGCTTCAGAAATTAGAGGAAAGTTTTACATCTCTTATTGGGACAGTTTAGTTATAGCATCTGCATTAAATAATAAGTGTAGTGTCCTATATTCAGAAGATATGCAGCATAATCAAACTATAGAAGGCAAGTTAAAAATAATAAATCCATTTTTAAAAATTAAGGATTAACCATCTATAATATCTACAGAAATTAATCTAACAATTTTTTAAGTTTTTCTAAAAGTTTTCTTACAGCTTTTCCTCTGTGGCTTATTTTATTTTTTTCCTCTGGAGATAGCTCAGCCATTGTTCTGTCATAACCTTCTGGAATAAAGATAGGGTCATATCCAAAACCTTTTTCCCCTCTTGGTTCTTCTGCTATTTCACCATAGCAATAACCTTCTGTCCATAGTCCAAAATCTTCAAATACATAAAAAACAAGATTACTTACAAACCTTGCCTTTCTGTTTTTTTTATCCTTCATAAGTCTGAGAACTTTCATTATATTTGCAAGGTCTGGATTTTCCTGTATTCTTTCCTCTCCTCCGTAAATATCAAGGGCAAAAAATCTTGCAGAAAAAACACCAGGGAAATTATCCAATGCTTCAATTTCTAATCCTGCATCTTCAGCAATTACTGGAATTTTAAAAAATTCGGCGTATTCTTTTGCTTTTTTTATGGCATTTTCAAGGAAAGTTTCCCTATCTTCAACTACAACAGGTTTTTCATGAAAGTCTTTTAAAGATAAAATTTCAATATTTAGCTCTTTAAATAGTTCTCTAAATTCTTTTAATTTTCCTTCATTTGTTGTTGCAATTAATATTTTGTCTATTTTCATTCTTCACCTTTAAATATTTTTTCTGTTTATCCAGTGGCAGAATGCAACAGCAATAGCATCAGCTTCGTCCTGTGAATTTACTTCAACTCCACATATATATTTTACCATTTCAGATACATGATTTTTATCTGCCCATCCGTAGCCTGTCATAGCATTTTTTACCTTTTGTGGGGTGTACTCGTATATTTCTAAATTGTAAATAGAAGATAAAAGTAAAATAACCCCCCTTACCTCTCCTAACCTGATTAAAGACTGGATATTTTTTCCGTAGAAAGAAGATTCAAGGGATATTTCATGGGGATTATACGTTTCTATTATGTCTTTTAAAGAATTAAAAATATTTTTTAAGTTTGAAGGTCTTTTTTTTGAAGTGATAACAGAGGAAAAGACGAGATTAAAGTTATTTCCTTTAATCTCTGCAACTGCAACCCCTGTTTTATAGTTTCCCGGGTCTATTCCTAATATTTTTATACCCAATTTAGATTTTTGCTAAAATTTCTTCTGGAATATCAAAGTTAGAATAAACTTTCTGTACATCATCATTGTCTTCTAAAGCATCTAACAGTTTCATCAGTTTTTCAGCTGTATTTGTATCTTTTATTTCAACTGAAGTAGAAGGTATTTTTGTAAGTTCAGCTTTTTCTATTTTTACTCCCTGATTTTCCAAGTTTTCTTTTACAGAGTAAAGTTCTTGAGGTTCTGTTCTTATTTCGTAGAATTCTGAATCTTCAGTTATTACATCTTCAGCTCCAGCCTCTATTGCTTTTTCAAATATTTCCTCTTCATCGTATTCATTCTTTGGAACAAAAATTACCCCTTTATCTTCAAACAGGAAAGATACACATCCTGAAGAACCTAAATTTCCACCGTGTTTTGAAAAAATATGTCTTACTTCTGCGGTTGTTCTGTTTCTGTTATCTGTTAAAGCTTCTACTATTATTGCAACACCTTCAGGTCCATAACCTTCATAACTTACCTCTTCGTAAGTTACCCCTTCAAGCTCTCCAGTACCTCTTTTTATAGCCCTTTCAATATTTTCAGCAGGCATATTAGCCTCTTTTGCTTTTTCAATTGCTATTCTCAATCTTGGGTTAAATTCAGGGTCACCACCACCCTGCCTTGCAGCTACAGTTATTTCTCTGATTATCTTTGTAAAAATCTGACCTCTTTTTGCATCAACTTTAGCTTTTTTATTTCTGATGTTGTGCCATTTACTATGTCCAGCCATTTATAAAACCTCCTTTATTCTTTCTCAGCCATAATTTGTAACTTCACATTATTTTTTCAAGTATATATTATAAGTATTTTTTTAAATTAATTACAGGCAGGAGAAATTTAAAAGGTTGGAAAATAAAAATATTTTTACAGAAGTTTACAATAGATTTTTAAAATACTACGGATTTCAAAACTGGTGGCCGGTACATAAAGGTATA
>JALSSE010000454.1 GCA_026984415.1 Hydrogenothermaceae bacterium
GTTGAAAATAATGGAGTTTTAGGGGAAGAATCTCCTTTAAGACCTGAAGATGTGAAAACAAAAGATGAAACGCCAAAAGGGAAGTTAGATTTACTTGTGACCCTTGATTTTAGAATGTCAGGTTCAGCTCTTTATTCAGATATTGCTTTACCAGCCACAACCTGGTATGAAAAAGCTGATATCAACAGTACAGATATGCATCCATTTATACATCCATTAAATAAAGCAATAGACCCCCTTTGGGAATCAAAATCAGACTGGCAGATATACAAGGGGCTTGCTAAAAAAGTTTCAGAGCTTGCTAAATTACATTTATCTGGAGAACATAAGGATATAGTAACGGCTCCTTTAATGCACGATAGTCCTGCTGAAATTTCCCAACCTTATGGAAAAGTAAAAGACTGGAGTAAAGGAGAAATAGAGCCAATACCGGGAAAAACTATGCCTAATATTGCTGTTGTAGTGAGAGACTATACAAAAATATACGATAAATACATTTCACTTGGACCAAATGTAAAAGAAAAACCAATGGGAGCACACGGATGGAGCTGGTCAGCTGCAGAAGAATACGAAAAATTAAAGGTACAGGTTGGAGTTCACAGGGAAGGAATAAACAAAGATATGCCAGATTTATCAGAAGATGAGAAAGTTGTTGATGTTGTTTTAGCACTTTCAAGCTGTACAAATGGTAAAGTTGCTTCAAAGGCATGGAAAAGTGCTGCTAAAAAAACAGGTATGCCTATAGAAGATTTAGCAAAGAATAGGGAAGCTGAACACTTTACATTAAAAGAGCTTACAGTTCAGCCAAAACAGTCAATTTCTACTCCTATATTTACAGGAGTTACAGAACCTGATAGGAGATTTACAGCATTTTCAAACAGTATAGAGTTTCTTATGCCTTTCAGGACATTAACAGGAAGACAACAGTTTTTTATAGACCATGAATTATTTACAGAAGTTGGTGAAAATTTCCCTGTTTACAAACCTCCTTTAGTTGTTAACCCGTTTGAAGAGTGGGAAAAACCTCCATCTGTTTCAAAAAAAGTTAAGGTTAGATGGATTACGCCACACGGAAAATGGAATATCCACAGTACATACTTTGACAACTTAATTATGCTTACCCTGTTTAGAGGTGGTCCGGTTGTCTGGATAAGTGATGAAGATGCAAAAGAAGCAGGAATAAAGGATAACGACTGGATAGAAGTATTTAACCGTAATGGTGTCACGGTGGCAAGGGCTGTTGTAAGCCATAGAATGCCTAAAGGAACAGCTTTTATGTATCACGTACAGGATAGAACAATAAATGTACCGATTTCAGAACTTACAAATGAAGTTGGCGGAACCCACAACGCAACAACAAAAATATACGTAAAACCAACATTTGCAGTTGGTGGATATGCCCAGCTCAGTTATTCATTTAACTATTACGGTCCAACAGGAACACAAAGTGATGAGGTTGTTTATATAAAGAAAAAAGAAAAAGTTGAATGGTCTAACTAAAAGGAGGTTTGAAAATGAAAGTAAAAGCACAGGTAACAATGGTTCTCAATTTAGATAAATGTATAGGATGTCATACATGTAGTGTAACGTGTAAGAATACATGGACAAAAAGAGATGGAGTAGAATACGTATGGTTTAACAATGTAGAAACAAAACCAGGGGTAGGATACCCTGTCCAGTGGGAAAATCAGGATAAGTACAAAGGTGGATGGACTTTAAAAGGAAATAAACTTCAATTAAAACACGGAAATAAAGTTTTTGAGTATCTGAATATATTCCATAATCCAAACCTTCCAACAATAGACGATTATTACGAACCGTGGACTTACGATTACAAGCATCTTATAAATGCAAAGCAACAGGAACACCAACCAGTTGCGAGACCAAAATCTGTAATTACAGGAAAAAATATGGAAATTAAATGGGGCCCTAACTGGGAAGATGACCTTGCAGGGGCACCAGAGTATGCAGTTGATGACCCAAACCTTAAAAATTTAGAAAAAGAGATAACCATGCAGTTTGAAGAAGCATTTTTCTTCTATTTACCAAGATTATGTGAACATTGCTTAAACCCTGCATGTGTATCAGCATGCCCTTCTGGAGCTTTGTATAAGAGAAACGAAGATGGAATTGTTTTAGTTGACCAGGATTCATGTAGAGGATGGAGATACTGTATATCAGCCTGTCCGTATAAAAAAGTTTATTTTAACTGGAGTACTCAAAAAGCAGAAAAATGTACATTCTGTTATCCAAGGATAGAAGCAGGACTTCCTACTATCTGTTCTGAAACGTGTGTTGGAAAGATAAGATACGTTGGTGTAATTCTTTATGACCCAGACAAAGTTAAAGAAATAGCCTCAACAAAAGATGATAAAAACCTTTACGAAAAACAGTTAGAGGCATTTTTAGACCCATTTGACCCAGAAGTTATTGAAGCAGCTAAAAAAGAAGGAATTTCTGAAGAATGGATTAAAGCTGCTCAGGAATCCCCAGTTTACAAACTTATGGTTAAATACAAAGTTGCCCTTTCAATTCATCCTGAATTTAGAACATTGCCAATGGTTTGGTACGTTCCACCAATTAGCCCAATACTCCAATTCTTTGGAAATATAACAGGTGAAGACATTTTCCCAGATATAGATAGTATTAGAGTTCCTTTAAAATATCTGGCAAATTTACTCACAGCTGGAAATGAAAAACCTATAACAGAAGTTTTAAAAAGACTTGTAGCAGTTCGTTATTACATGAGAGCTAAACAGTTAGGTGAAGAATTTGATGAAAATAAACTAAAAGAGGTTGGATTAACAGTTGAAGATGCAGAAGATATGTACAGGATGTTTGCTATTGCTAAATACGATGAGAGATTTGTTATACCTACAACCCATAAGGAAAATAAATGTGATGTTTATAAAGAGCAAGGATATACAGGTTTTGACTATTATTCTGACTGTGATTTCTGTATGCCGTAAGTGAGGTATAAAAATGGATTATAAAGAATTTTTTAAACTAAGTTCTATACTTTTAATGTATCCTCAAGAGGATATTTATTATTCGTTAAAGGATTATGAACCTGTTGATATATATGATGAGAGGTTTATAGATTTTCTTAATTTTTACAAAAATACTCCATTACAGGAGCTACAGGAAGAGTATGTAAGAAGTTTTGATTTTAATAAAGACGGAACCCTTTACCTTACTTACCACAGGTTTAAAGATGATGTTCAGAGAGGTTCTTTTTTAGCTAAACTTATAGATTATTACAGAAAAAAAGGTTATGAATTTGCTGCAAATGAGCTTCCTGATTTTTTTCCTGTCATCCTTGAGTTTATTTCTGAAATAGATTTGGATACAGGAATTAAGGTTTTACAGAATTTTGAAAAAGAGATAGAAACTATTTCAAAATCTCTTGATTCATTAGGTTCTCCTTATGGAGATTTAATAGATTCAATACTTGAAATGACAAAAAATAGGGAGGTTAAATAAGATGGATATCCTTAATCTGTTTTTCTGGGTTATATTCCCTTACATAGCAATATCTGTATTCTTTATAGGAAATGCATATAAGTACCTTTCAAATCCTTATGGATGGAGGTCTAAATCAAGTGAAATTTTAGAGAAAAAAACTTTAAGATGGGCAAGTATGACTTTTCACTACGGAATAATACTTGCATTTATTGGACATATCATTGGAATAGTTATACCAAAGTCTTTTACAGAAGATTTAGGGATTTCTGAAGAAAGCTACCATTTCCTTGCAATAACTGGTGGTACGATAGCTGGAGTTATGGTTGTTTTTGGAATTCTACTATTCTTATATAGAAGATTAACAAATGATAGAGTAAGAGCAATCTCAACCCCATCAGATTGGGTTACTTTAATACTTTTACTGATAATTACTTCCCTTGGTCTTTATAATACTCTCTTTGTTGATTACGATTACAGGGAAACTGTTGCTCCGTGGTTTAGAGGTTTATGGATATTTTCTCCAGATTACACTTTAATGGCTGATGTTCCTATATCTTTAAAACTTCACATAATTTTCGTGTTTATTTTAGTTGCAGTATGGCCTTTTACAAGACTTGTACATGTACTTAGTTTCCCATTCAGCTATATATTCAGAAGTTATGTTATTTACAGGGAAAGATAAGAAGAAGAAATGGGGATTTAAAAAATATCAATTAATGGAGGCTAAACATGCACAAAACCATTGAAGTTAATGGAAAGGTAATTGAAATCAAAGGTAGTCCACAAATTGGGCTGATTATGGCAACATTTGGGTTTTTTATAGGATTTGCTGCTGTTTCCCTTTATGGACCTGTTGCTAAAAATTTAAAGGAAATTTTAGGTTTATCTGGTTTTTTAATGGGATTGTTAGTTGCAGCTCCTAACCTTACAGGTTCCTTGTTAAGAATACCTTTCGCTGCTTGGGTTGATAAGGTAGGTGGTAAAATTCCACTGGCAACCCTTTTAATTCTTTCTGTTATTGGAATGGCTGGGTTATCAACCCTTTTATATCTTTTCTATCCAAATCTTGAACCTTGGATGTACTGGTTAATTCTTATTTTTGGATTTTTAAGTGGTTGTGGAATTGCTACTTTCTCTGTTGGAATTGCCCAGACTGCCTACTGGTTTCCAGAAAGTAAGCAGGGTATGGCACTTGGTGTTTATGCAGGTGTAGGAAACCTTGCACCGGGTATATTTGGAATGATACTTCCATTTGCTTTAAAATCAATTGGATTGACAACTTCTTATATTCTGTGGTTTGGATTTCTACTTGTTGGTACTGTAATTTATATTTTGCTTGCAAAAGATGCCCCGTATTTCCAGCTTATAAAATCAGGAGTACCCCACGATTTAGCTGTTGAAAAAGCAAAAGAGCTTGGACAGGAGCTTATACCAACAGGAAGTTTAATAGATTCTTTAAAAAATTCTGCAAGACATATTCAGACTTGGGCTCTTGTGGCACTTTATTTCACATCATTCGGTGGTTTCCTTGCTTTAACAGGATGGTTTATCGTTTTTTGGGTACAGAGTTATGATGTAGAGTTAAGACATGCAGGACTTCTAATGGCATTTGGTTTTTCTTTGCTTGCATCTGTAATAAGGATATTCGGTGGATGGCTTTCAGATAAAATCGGTGGTGAGCTTGTTTCTATAATGGCATTTACAACAGTTTTAGTCGGTGCAATTGTAATAATTTTTGCAGGAAATGGTAATTTTGGGCTTTCACTTACCGGAGAAATTTTAATGGGTGCTGGAATGGGAGTTGCAAATGGGGCTGTTTTCAAACTCGTCCCTAAATATGTTCCCCATGCTACAGGTGGAGCAGCAGGATGGGTTGGTGGACTTGGAGCTTTTGGCGGATTTGTAGTTCCTCCAATTTTAGGGTTATTTGTTCAAGGGTATGGAACAATAGGATATTCAAAAGGTTTTATTGTTTATGTTTTACTTGCTTTTTCAGCAATACTTATTTCTGCAATTTTATGGAAAGCTTATGGAAAAGAAATAAATAGGCCAATAGAGGAGTAAGATGGAAGAAGTACCGATTAAAAAAGCCCAATGCCCTTACTGTGGTGTTGGATGTGGTTTAGAAATCGTAAAAGACAAAAAAGGTAAGTTTAAAGTTAAAGGTGATAAGGAGCACACTGCCACTAAAGGAGATTTATGTTTAAAACCAGTGCCTTTACCAAAGGTCATGGATATAGGTCGTGTTCCAGCTCCTTTATACAGAGAGAATAAAAAAGATGATTTTAAAGAGATAACATGGGAAAAAGCTATTGAGATAATTGCACAAAAAATAAAAGAAAATACGCCAGATGAAAACTACTTTTATATATCAGGTCAGCTTACAACAGAAGACAGTTATGTAATCAATAAATTTGTTAAAGGTTTTGTCAGAACAAATAATATTGATGCAAATTCAAGGCTATGTATGGCTTCAGCTGTAATGGGATACAAACTTTCTTTTGGTTCAGATGGACCACCAGGAAGCTACGAAGATATAGATGATGCAGATGGTTTTATTTTTGCTGGTTCAAACGCTGCATGGGCTCACCCAGTTTTGTTTAAAAGGGTATTAAAGAGAAAAAGGGAAAATCCAGACTCTGTTATTGTAACAATAGACCCTGTTTATACAGAAACTGCCAAAAAATCTGATATATGGATTCCTATAAAACCGGGAACAGATACTGTTCTATTTAATAGTGTTCTTTATCTTCTGAATAAGTATAAATGGATAGATTACGATTTTATTTTAAACCATACTGAAAATTTTGAGAAAGCAGTGGAAGAAGCAAAAAAGTATCCTCCAGAAGTAGCAGCAAAGATATGTGATATTGATGAAAAATATATTTATAAACTTGCTGAAATTTTCGGGCATAACAAGAAAGTCTTATCTTTCTGGACTATGGGATTAAACCAGTCTGTAAATGGAACAATGAA